>JAOUNK010000280.1 GCA_029881015.1 Gammaproteobacteria bacterium
GGTCGCGACCTGCGCGTTAGCAATCGCTAGGTAAACTCTAGCAAAATCAATCGGATATGGAGAAGAGTCATGAATGACGATTTCGATCTGATTGCGGACATCCGTGAAGACCAGGGGAAAGGTGCGAGCCGCCGCCTGCGTCATGCCGGAAAGGTACCTGCAATCATCTATGGCGCCGGGCGTCCGCCCCGCGCACTGGTTTTTGACCACAACCGGGTTCTGCAACAGCTCAATAACGAGTCGTTCTTTTCGAGCGTCTTGAATATCAAGGTCGGCGAGAAGAGCCAGGCCGCGATTTTGAAGGACGTGCAGCGGCATCCGGCGAAGAACCAGATCCTGCACATGGACTTCCAGCGCATCGTCGAAGACGAAGAGATCAAGATGAGCGTTCCGCTGCACTTCCTGAACGAAGATATCGCTATTGGCGTGAAGCAGGGCGGCGGCAAGGTCTCGCATCTTTTGAATGAAGTCGAGGTCGTCTGTCTGCCGAAGCACCTGCCGGAGTATCTCGAGGTCGATATCGCCGAGCTGGAGCTCGACGCGATGCTCAAGATGTCCGACATTCCGTTGCCGGAAGGTGTTTCGATCCCGGCCCTGGCACACGGTCCGGAAGCCGATCACCCGATCGTCAATATCCACGTGATCAGGGAAGTGGTCATCGAGGAAGAGGAAGCGGTGGATGCTGGCGCGGTACCTGTCGAGGGCGAGGAAGCTCCCAGAGCCGCAGACGAGGCCGACGACGACTCCGACAGCGACTAAACGCATTGCAGCGTTCTGCGAAAAGACCGCCGCCAGGCGGTCTTTTTGTATCCCAGATCGTTTAAGATTGCCGGCCAATGAGCAAACCGATTCGCATGATCGCGGGCCTCGGCAACCCCGGGGACAAGTACGAGCGCACCCTGCACAACGCCGGGTTCTGGTTCGTTGATGCGCTCGCGCGCAAGTACGGTGGCAGCTTTCGCCATGAAAAGAAGTTCGACGCGGACTACTGCCGCATCAACCTGCATGGCGTGGACGTGTGGCTGGTCAAGCCGCAAAGCTACATGAACCAGAGTGGCGGGCCCGTTCGCGGTGTCCTCGACTACTATCGACTGACCACCGCGGAATTACTGGTGGCACATGATGAGATCGACCTGCCGCCCGGAACGACACGGCTGAAACAGGGCGGTGGCCATGGTGGCCACAACGGGTTACGGGACATCATCCGGCATTGCGATGCCGATTTCCTGCGCCTGCGGATCGGCGTTGGCCATCCCGGTGAGAAACACCAGGTGACCAACTACGTGCTGAAGCGTGGCTCGAGCGAGACCGAAGCAGCGGTCGAAAGCAATATTGTTGCGGCGATGGATGTCATGCCGAAACTGGTTGACGGCGAGTTAAACGCCGCGATGAAGAAACTACACACCAAAGACGAATAATCACGAATGGCTATTACCTGTGGAATCGTCGGCTTGCCCAATGTCGGCAAATCGACCCTGTTTAATGCGTTGACCGCGGCCGAGATCGCGGCCGAGAACTACCCGTTCTGCACGATTGAGCCGAATGTCGGCATTGTCCCGGTACCGGACCTGCGCCTGCAGGCACTGGCCGATATCGTCAAACCGCAAAAGATCCTGCCGACGACCATGGAGTTCGTGGATATCGCGGGTCTCGTGGCCGGTGCGTCAAAAGGGGAGGGTCTGGGCAACCAGTTCCTCGCGAACATCCGGGAGACCAACGCCATTGCGCACGTCGTGCGCTGTTTTGAGAACGACGATGTCACGCACGTGTCAGGCAAGATCAATCCGATCGACGATATCGAAACGATAAACACGGAACTCGCGCTTGCCGACCTCGAGTCCGTCGAGAAGCAGTTCGACAAAGCGTCTCGTACCGCCAAGACCGGGCAAAAGGACGCCATTGCGCATCGCGATGCGCTGGCCGGTATCAAGGCGCACCTGGAAGAAGGGTTGCCGGTACGGTCTCTCGAAAAAACGGACCTGCAAAAGCAGATCCTGAAAAGCGTTCACCTGATAACCGACAAGCCCGTCATGTACGTTGCCAACGTCGACGAGAACGGTTTCATCGACAATCCTCACCTCAAGGCCGTCGAGGAATATGCTGCGAAGGAAGGTGCCGAAGTCGTTGCCATCTGCGCAGCCATCGAGGCGGAGATCGCCGTGCTCGACGAGGAAGACAGGGCGGTGTTCCTGGAGGATCTCGGTGCGAAGGAACCGGGACTCAACCGGGTCATCCGCCACGGCTATAAGCTGCTTGGGCTACAGACGTTTTTCACGGCCGGCCCAAAGGAAGTGCGCGCCTGGACCACCAAGGTGGGTGCGACCGCACCGCAGGCGGCGGGCGAGATTCACACGGATTTCGAGAAGGGCTTCATCCGCGCCGAAACCGTCAGTTACGACGACTACGTGACGCTGGGCGGAGAGAGCGGGGCCAGGGAGGCCGGTCGTCTGCGCCTGGAGGGCAAGGACTACATCGTCCAGGAAGGCGACGTCATGCACTTCCGTTTCAATGTATGATCGACGCCTGACCTTGCACAACAACGCCAGGAGAGAGCATGGCTACTTACGAATGTGAAAAATGCGGTATGAGTGTCAACGCAACCTGCGGCAAATGCGATGCGCCGCTCGAGAACGACATGTTGAAGCTCGATGACGGGCGCGAAGTACAGATTTCCACGTGCCCGAACGGCCACGGCAAGATCAAGTCGCCGCTGTGTTGCGGTCAGGACATGAGCTGCTCTATCGGCTAGAGCCGAACGGCGGCAACGACCAGTTATAGAGAATCGCGAGGCCGCGAATTGCGAGTCCCGTGATTACACCAACCGTCAACGCCACGTTGTCGCCAAGCGCCATGCGGTCGGCCAGCACGTAGGCCAGGCTGGCGGCAAACGCCGCCGTCGCGTAGATCTCGCGTGACAGGATCAGTGGAATCTCGTTGCAGATGACGTCGCGGATCATGCCGCCGGTCACGGCTGTGGTTACACCCAGCATGACGGCCACGAGCGGGCCCGTATCGTGCTGCAGGCAGATCTCGGTACCGAGGGCCGCGAACAACGCGAGCCCGAGCGCGTCGGCCCAGACCAGGATCTCGCGGCGGATGCCGGGCCGCTGGTGAGGAGCGAAGAACACGACGAGTGCGGCGATGACCGCGACGGCCACGTAGCGGTTGTCGCTGACCCAGAAGACCGGCACCCGATCGATGATGATGTCGCGGATCGTGCCGCCACCCACGGCAGGCATCAGCGCCAGGACGCAGAAACCGAAGATATCCATGCGTTTGCGAGATGCGGCTAGCGCGCCGCTGACGGCGAAAGCGGCGGTTCCCAGCATCTCGAGGGAATAGACGAAGTTCATGGCGAGACTGTACCTGAACCGCCTTTGGGGGCGTAGAATATCTTGACACTCAGGGGCCGCATCGGGACAATCTGCGGCCCCCAGGGACCTCACCGGACCCACTGAACAAAAGGTGATGTAGCTCAGATGGTTAGAGCGACGGACTCATAACCCGTAGGTCGGTGGTTCAATTCCACCCATCACCACCAGAAAAGAAAAGAGCCATCTCGGATTTCTCGAGATGGCTCCTTTTTTTTACGCCAAGAACATTAGCTTGCAGGCAAGTCCTCTCTCTGGCTTGCTTAATCGTCGTTCAGGCCGATGGTCAGATTTTGCGTATCGAACAATGGATTGTAGTCGGTCACTGCATCGGTCCAGAGGTAGCCGTCGGTCCACAGGTAGCCGTCGGTCCACAAGTAGCCGTCCGTCCACAGGTAACCGTCGGTCCACAGGTAGCCGTCGGTCCACAGGTAACCGTCGGTCCACAGGTAGCCGTCGGTCCACAGGTAGCCGTCCGTCCACAGGTAGCCGTCGGTCCACAGGTAACCGGCACCAAAGGTGGCGTCACCCCAGAGTTCGGCCGTGTCTTGTACGTGGATGGCCGGGCCTTCCTCCGTACGCCCCATCAGCGGTGACAGTGCCTGGCCAAAAACGATGCCCGTCTCACTGAGCGCCGCGTCGATATCCAGCACACCAGCGCCCGCTGCGGTCGGCTCGGCGTCGATCTTGCGCGCCGAGCGCATCAGGCGTGCCTTGATCGTTGAGGGCGATAGCGACGGATCCTCGGTAAGCATCAATGCTGCCGTTGCCGAGACCATGGCCGCAGCCATACTCGTACCTGAGAGTTCGAGGTAGTTTCCAGTACAGTCGCTCCCGCAATTCGGTACCCGTTCCGGCAGGCCCCGCTTGAGCTTGCCCTTCGACGGAATCGGTGCGATCAGGCGGTTACCCGGTGCGATCAGGTCGGGCTTCAGGACGTGGTCTCCAAGCGTCGGCCCCATCGACGAAAACGTCGAAACGAAGTCGTCCGCGAAGTTGTTGCCGGTGCCTTTGTCGGTCAGCGAGCCCACGGTGATGACCTTCCGCGAATTGCCGGGACTCGAAATCGTCATATGACCGTCGCGCCCGTAGTTGCCGGCGGAGACGACCACCACAATGCCGGCATCCCAGACCTGCTCGACAGCCAGGATCAGCGGATCGGTGGTATTGGATTCTTCGACGGCCTTGCCGAGCGACATGTTGACCACGCGAATGCCGTTGACATCGGCGTTACTCAATACCCAGTCGAGGGC
>JAOUNK010000027.1 GCA_029881015.1 Gammaproteobacteria bacterium
ACCTTATCCTCCCGCGCTGCAGCAATACGGCATCGATTTATCGCGCATGCTGATCGTGCGTCCCCGCGACGACGGCGAAATTCTCTGGTCGGCTGAACAGGCCTTGTCATCAGGAACCTGTGCGGCGGTATTGTTATGGCCTTCGAGACTCGACGATCAGGCCAGTCGTCGATTGCAACTTGCAGCCGAGAAAGGGCGGAGCTGGGCGATTGCATTTCGCCCGCTGACGGCACGCAGGCAGCCTTCTGCGGCGGCGTTACGCCTTGAGCTGCACCCTGGCGAGAAAGGGTCGCGCGTTCATATCCTCAAAAGTCGTGGCGGTCGCCCGGCTGTTATCACTACCCTGATTTAGTCATGCGGCGAGCATGCGGACCACCTGCCATGGCGCGGGACATCGCCCCGACTCCCCCCGCCGTACAGCAGGATTTGCCCTTTGTTGAACAGGTAATCCCTGCAGGCAGGCCGCGGCCGGTTTTACAAGCGCGGTCAGCGGATCAATTATGGTTTTGCGTCTGGTTGCCACAACTGCCGCTGGAAGCGAATCGAGCAGCGGCGACGGCGACGGCGATTGTCGAGGAACAGCACGGCATCCACCGCATCCTGCTGGCCGATACCAAGGCGAGTGCGGCCGGCGTGCGGCCCGGGCAGACGGCAAACGCAGCGCTCGCGTTACTGCCGACCCTGCAACTCGAGGAGCGCAGCCTGCTCCGGGAGCAGCAGGCGCTCGAAGGCCTGGCAACCTGGCTGGAACGTTTTTCCTCCTTTGTTTCGATTGCCGAACACGATGTGCTGGTCCTCGAAATTGCCGGCAGCGTACGACTGTTCGGTGGCTTACAGGAACTCCGGCAAAAGATATCGAGAGGGTTGCGGGAGCTTGGCCTGACGGCGGCACTCGCTATCGCACCGACACCGCTTGCAGCCACCTGGCTGGCACGTGCCGGTGGCCGTGCCTGCATACGTGATAATGCAAACCTCGCAGCGGCCTTGCGCAAGCTGCCGCTCACCTGCATGGACTGGCCGGCGGGCTTGTGTGAAGCGCTGACGGGCATGGGTGTGATGACGGTTGGAGATTGCCTGCGGTTACCGCGCGAGGGTTTTACGCGACGCTTTGGCGCCGAATATTTGCTGCAACTCGACCGGGCACTCGGGCATTTGCCGGACCCGCGTAATTCCTGGCGTGCTCCCGAACGGTTTTGTGCCGATTACGAGATGCTCGAAGAGCAGGCGGATCGTGAGTTGTTGCTCAACATTTGCCATGAGTTGTTGTTGTCACACGAGCAGTTTCTGCTGGCGCGGCAGCTCGGTACGCAACGCGTGTGCTTCAGTTTTTTTCACCTTAAGGGCCCTGCAACCGAATTGCGTCTCGGTTGCGCGCGGGCAGAGCGTTCTGCCGAGCGCTGGTTCGAATTACTGGGTATTCGTTTCGAGCAACTGGTCATGCCGGGGCCGGTTATCGCTGTGCGCTTACGCAGTGGTGTGGCACAGCCACTGCAGGCCGAGTCAGGCACGTTAAGTTTTCACGGCAAACCCGGTGCAGCGGTGAGACGTTTTTCGATCACACAGCTGGCTGAGCGCCTGATTGCGCGTATTGGCGACCAGTCAGTACAGGCGACATCCATGGTGGCTGAGCACCGACCGGACTATGCGTGGCGCTCGCAAAGCCTGTTGGCTGACTGGTCCGGTTCGACGCTGGATGCCAGTGAACAGTCTGTACAACGACCATTGTGGATGTTGCCCGAGCCTGCCCTGCTGCCGGCAGACCGCGGCTATCCCGTGCACCAGGGTTGCCGTTTGCGCCTGATTGATGGGCCGGAGCGTCTTGAAACCGGCTGGTGGGACGAGGACGGCATTGCACGCGATTACTACACGGCCCTGGGCATGGATGGCAGGCGGCTGTGGGTATTCCGTAATCGTAACCGCACATCATCCTGGTACCTGCACGGTTATTTTGGATAGAGACATGTCGGGTCGCTACGCGGAGTTACACGCGCTCAGCAATTTCACTTTTCTGCGCGGTGCATCCCATCCCGAGGAACTTGTTAAGACGGCTGCGGCACTCGGTTATGAAGCGCTCGCCATCACCGACGAGTGTTCCATGTCGGGGATTGTGCGCGCGCATGCGGCGGCAAAAGAATGCGGTCTCAAGAAACTGATTATCGGTACCGAGCTGCACCTGCGCAGTGGTCGCAAACTGGTCGCACTCGCGCAAAACAAGGAGGGCTACACATCGCTATGCCGCCTGGTCACGAATGCACGTCGCGCGGCTGACAAGGGCCACTATGCGCTGAAGCGCCTGGATTTCGAAGAGGGCCTGCCGGGATGCCTCATGCTGTGGGTTCCCGACAGGCAATTCACGCTCGACGTTGAGGATCACTGGTTGCGCGAGACGTTTCGCGATCGTTTGTGGATTGCCGTTGAGTTGCTGGCCGACGGGCGACAACGCGAGCAACTCGCAAAACTGCGTGAGGAAGGACGCCGGCTGAAACTGCCACTGGTCGCAAGTGGCGATGTCCATATGCATTGCCGGGCGCGCCGTATTGTGCAGGACGCGGTGACGGCAATACGCTGCGGTACCACCGTCGACAATGCCGGCTTTGCGTTGTATCCGAATGGCGAACGGCATTTACGTTCTCTCGATATGCTGCGGCGCGTTTATCCGCATGACCTGCTCGAAGAAACGGTATGCATCGCCGAGAGTATCGACTTTTCACTCGATGAACTGCGCTACGAATACCCGCACGAAATCGTTCCTGATGGCGACACGCCGGCCACCTACCTGCGCAAGCTGACCGAGGAGGGAATGCGGCGTCGCTGGCCGCAAGGCGCATCCGAAAAAGTGCGGCAACTCATTGAGTACGAACTCAAGTTGATCGCCGAGCTCAGGTATGAGCCCTATTTCCTGACTGTGTACGACATCGTCGCATTTGCACGTTCACAGGACATTCTTTGCCAGGGACGTGGATCGGCGGCGAATTCCGCGGTGTGTTTTTGCTTAGGTGTTACCGAGGTAGACCCGGCGCGCATGGAGATGCTCGTCGAGCGCTTCATTTCGAAAGAGCGCAATGAACCGCCCGACATCGATGTGGATTTCGAACATGAGCGGCGCGAAGAGGTCATCCAGTACATCTATGCAAAGTACGGTCGCGAGCGCGCGGCGCTCGCGGCGACCGTTATCACCTACCGACCGCGCAGCGCTCTGCGCGATATGGGCAAGGTTCTCGGTCTCAGCGACCTGCAGGTCGGACGCCTGTCGCGATCGATGCAGTGGTGGGATGGCCAGGCCGTTGACGACAGCCGTATTCTCGAAGCCGGCCTGTCGCCCGACAGTCCGATTATCAAGCGCCTGCTGTATCTCGTGCGGGAACTGATCGGGTTTCCACGGCACCTGTCGCAGCACGTCGGCGGCTTTGTGATCTCCGATGCGCCGTTGTACGAACTCGTGCCGATCGAGAACGCTGCGATGCCGGATCGTACGGTTATCCAGTGGGAGAAGAACGATCTCGAAGACCTGGGCCTGCTGAAAGTCGATGTCCTTGGCCTGGGCATGCTGACGGCGATACGCAGGAGTTTCGACCTGGTTCGTGACTTCGACGGCCGGGAGTACACGCTGGCGACGGTGCCGGCCGAGGATCCCGAGGTCTACGACATGATCTGCGACGGCGACACGATGGGGGTCTTCCAGATCGAGTCACGTGCGCAGATGACGATGCTGCCGCGGCTGCGGCCACGCTGCTACTACGATCTGGTCATCGAAGTCGCGATTATTCGCCCGGGCCCGATCCAGGGCGACATGGTGCACCCGTACCTGCGTCGGCGTAATGGGGAGGAGGCTGTCGACTACCCGAGCGAGGAAGTCAAGGGCGTGTTGCAGCGCACACTGGGTGTGCCGATCTTCCAGGAGCAGGTCATGCAACTGGCTATAGTCGCTGCCGGGTTTACGCCGGGCGAGGCCGATAGCCTGCGGCGTGCCATGGCGGCGTGGAAGCGCCGGGGCGGGCTCGGCCCTTTCGAGGACAAGCTCGTCAACGGGATGCGCGCACGGGGCTACGACGAGACGTTCGCGAGGCAGATTTTTCGCCAGATCCTGGGATTTGGCGAGTACGGCTTCCCCGAGTCGCACTCGGCAAGTTTCGCCCTGCTTGTCTATGTCTCATCGTGGCTCAAGTGCCACGAGCCTGCCGCGTTTACCTGTGCGCTGCTGAACAGCCAGCCCATGGGGTTTTACTCAGCGTCGCAACTCGTACAGGACGTGCAGCGGCACGGTGTTGCAGTACGGCCTGTCGATATCAACCGCTCCGCCTGGGACTGCTCTCTCGAACCTGGCGAAGCCGGGGCGGCAACGCTGCGTCTCGGGCTCAGAATGGTCAAAGGGCTATCGGCAGAAACCGGGCGACGTATCGTCGCGGAACGCGCCAACGGCGACTACCGGCAGGTTCAGTCTCTGCTTGAACGTGTGGGGCTGGATCGACGTGAACTCGGCGTGCTGGCGTCCTCAGGAGCGCTGCGGCCGCTCTCGGGGGACCGGCACCGGGCGCGTTGGGCGGTGGCTGGTGCCGAGAAGCCTATGCCCTTGTTTCCGAGCATGGCGCGTTACGAGCCCGCACCACTGCTGCACAAGCCCACAGAGGGGCAGAATATCGTTGCGGACTATCGCAGCACCGGGCTGACGCTCGAGCGCCACCCGGTTTGCCTGTTACGACAGCACCTTGATCGCTACCGCTACGCGCAGGCAGAGGCACTGCCGGTCCTCGGCGATGGTCGCAAGGTCAACGTTGCCGGCCTTGTCATTACCAAGCAGCGTCCGGGGACAGCGAGTGGTGTGACTTTCGTAACGCTCGAAGATGAGACGGGGCAGATTAACCTGGTGGTGTGGAAACAGGTCGCAGAACAGTACCGCGCCGAGTTGCTGAACGCGCGTTTGCTGGGCGTAACCGGGGAGTTGCAGATAGAGGGGCAGGTGATCCACGTGGTTGCACGGCGTTTGATCGACCACTCAGGCCTGCTGGGCGACCTTAGCGTCCACTCGCGTGACTTTCGCTAGGGCGAACTAACTATCGTCGTCGAGATTGAAGTTAAACGTGCTGTCCAGATCCACTTCACGCATCTCCCGAATTTCCTCGAGACGGCGGCGGATCTCGCGGCGATGCGCCACCTCATCCGGGTCGGTCGCCTCGAGTCTCTTCACAAGCGTGTCGATGTCGAATTCGCCGGACAGCCCGACAATCGTGTCGCCGCTGAAATCGGTGATTTCAACGTCGTCGTCGTCATCGTCGTCCGCGTCCGCGAGATCGTCGAGGTCTTCGTCTTCCAGCTCTTCCAAGTCGTCTTTGTCACCGGCCATCAAAGGAGCTCCACCGTCATCGGATTTTTGCAACAGGACTAGAGAATCAGGTTATTAATTTCGAAGATTGGAAGCAAAATTGCAAGCACAATTACCATCACGATCCCGCCCATGGCGACAATCAGCAAAGGCTGCAGAATGCCGAGCAGGGCGGCGATCAGTCCGTCGACCTCTCGTTCCTGGCCGCTTGCCGAGCGCGCCAGCATCTCCTCGAGGCGGCCACCCGCCTCACCACTCGAAACCAGGTGAATCATCATTGGCGGAAACAGCTTGCTGGCGGCGAGCGATTTGCTGATCGAGGCGCCTTCGCGTACGCGCACGGTAGCTTCGACTACCGCATCTCGCATCGGAATATTCTCTATGACCTCGGCGGAGATCTTGAGCGATTCGAGAATCGGTACGCCGCTACCGGCAAGGATGCTCAACGTGCGCGTGAAGCGGGCCGTATTCACGCCGCGCGACAGACGCCCAACGATCGGGAGGCGTAAGAGGAGGGCATGGTAGTTCCGGCGCGGTTTTTCCTGCTGCAGAATCCACCAGAGCAGCCAGCCGATCGCGGCGGCACCCGCGATGACCAGCGGCCAGTAGCCGCGCAGGAAATCGCTGGTCGCAATGAGACCGGTGGTCAGGGCCGGCAGCTCGGCCGAAGTATTTTCGAACACACCGACGATCTTCGGCACGACCGTGGCGAGCATGAAGCTGATAATGCCAAGCGCCATGACGACCAGCGCAATCGGGTAGACCATCGCATTCGTGATGCGCTGCCGTAACTCCTGACGAGCCTCGGTGTAGTCGGCCAGGCGTTCAAGTACGACATCGAGATGCCCGGACTGTTCGCCGGCCGCGACCGTCGCCCGGTAGAGTTCCGGGAACGCCTGCGGAAATTCGCGAAAGCCATCGGCCAGGGCGTGGCCCTCCATGACCTTGGCGCGTACGCCGAGGAGAATGCTCTTGCTGCGTGGCTGGTCGTTTTGCTGCGCAACCGCCAGCAACGCTTCTTCGAGTGGCAGGCCGGATTGCGACAATGAAGCCAGCTGTCGCGTGATCAGGGCCAGTTCCGCCGAAGACAGTCCCTTGCGGAAAGAGAACGTGCTCTGCCGCCGTGCTTCCTTTTTCGCAACTTCCGTGACGCTGACGGGAAACAGATTGCGATCGCGGAGTATCTGGCGAACGTGCTTCGGCGTGTCGCCTTCGAGCAGGCCTTTCGCCTGCTTGCCGGCCTGGTCCATCGCGACGTATTCAAAGGCACCCATGGTTCAAGCTAGTCCTCGCGGGTGACGCGCAGGACTTCCTCAACCGTCGTGCGGCCGGCCAGCACCTGGCGACGGCCATCCGCGCGAATGCTCGGGCTGGTCTTGCGGGCATGCCGGTCGAGTTCCTGTTCACTGACACCGCTGTGGATCATCTCGCGCATGTCATCGTCAACCGTGATGAGTTCATAAATACCCGCCCGGCCCTGGAATCCTCCGCCCGGAACATCGCCGGCGTGATAGAGGGTCGGCGGATTGTTGACATCGAGCCCGAGCAGCTCGCACTCGTATTCGCGGGCCGTGTAGGGCACTTTGGATTCATCGTCGAGCACGCGCACAAGCCGCTGGGCGATGACGCCAAGAAGGCTCGAGGAGAGCAGGAAAGGCTCGACGCCCATATCACGCAATCGTGTCACTGCGCCGGCGGCTGTATTCGTGTGCAAGGTCGAGAGCACCAGGTGACCGGTCAAACTGGCCTGCACGGCGATCTCAGCGGTTTCGAGGTCGCGTATCTCACCTACCATGACGACATCCGGATCCTGGCGCAGGATTGCGCGAAGGCCGCGCGCGAAGGTCATTTCAACCTTGGTATTCACCTGCGACTGCCCGATACCGTCGATGAAATACTCGATCGGGTCCTCGACCGTCATGATGTTACGGCTGTTGTCGTTGATGCGTTCCAGCGCGGCATACAACGTTGTCGTCTTGCCTGAGCCGGTTGGTCCGGTGACGAGGATGATGCCGTGCGGCTTGTGAATCAGGTCATCGACTTTCTTTTCGGTCACCGAATCCATGCCCAGCGACATCAGGTCCAGTCGGCCGGCCTGCTTGTCGAGCAGGCGCAGTACGACACGTTCGCCATGTCCGGACGGCATCGTCGATACACGGACGTCAACGGCGCGACCGGCGATACGCAGTGAGATACGGCCATCCTGGGGGAGGCGTTTCTCTGCGATGTCCAGCTTTGACATGACCTTGATGCGTGAGACGACCAGCGGTGCAAGTCCGCGCCGTGTCTTCAGAACCTCGCGCATTACGCCGTCGACCCGAAAACGAACACCCAGTCGATTTTCGTAGGGCTCGATATGGACGTCGGACGCGTTCTCCTTGATCGCCTCGGTCAGGACGGCATTGATGAACCGGATGATCGGCGCATCGTCGTCGTTGTCGAGCAGGTCGGAGGGTTCCTGCAGCTCCTGCGCGACCTGGGTAAGGTCAAAGTCCTCGTCCAGGCCGTCGACCATTTGCGAGGCCTTGGCCGAGTCCTGCTCGTAGGATTCCTGTAACAGTGTGTCGAAGACCTCGCCGGACACGCGCGACATCTTGAGCGGCACGCCGGCAAAGCGTCGTGCTTCCGCGAGGCTCAGCGGTGAAGCACCACTGCGATAGACTGCCGTGCCTCCTGCCGGCCCTAGCTCCTGGATCAGGACGCCATGGCGCTTCGCGAAGTTGAAGGGCAGCGTCCGCCGGTGCTCCGGCACATCCAGCGTTGCGGTGCCACTCTCAAGGACGACTTCGGTTTCGGCTTCCATAGGGATTACTGTTCATCTTCCTCAGGTTGTCTGGCTTTCCGGTACTCCTCAATGGGAGGCAGCATCGGACGTGATTGTCCCGGCATCAGCCGGATATCGTCGCCTTTCCGGCCTTGTTGCACGTCACGAATCAGGTTGTATTTCTGGTTGGTCTCGAAGGCCGTCTGCGTCGCGTCGCGAAGAATCGTCGGTCGGATGAAGACCATCAGGTTGGTCTTGAGTTTTTCCGTCTTGCGAGAACGGAACAGGTTGCCGAGCAGGGGGATTCGTCCCAGGACGGGAACGCGCTGGTCGCTTTCGCGCAACACGTCCTCGAGCAGCCCGCCGAGAACCAGTATCTCGCCGTCATCGACGATAACCGTGGTATCGATTGTGCGCTTGTTGACGATCAGGTCGACGGCACCGGCGGCTGACTGCGCAATGCTGGAAATTTCCTGGGACACATCGAGGACCATTGAGTCGCCCTCGTTGATTTGTGGCGTGATCGAGAGCTTGACACCGACTGCCTCCCGGTTGATCGTCTGGAACGGATTTACGGCGCCGCCGGCACCGCCGGTGTTGGTAAACGAACCACTGACAAACGGCACGTCCTGGCCGACATTCAGCGTTGCTTCCTCGTTGTCGGTCGTCACGATCGATGGCGTCGAGATCAGATTGGTATCCGCGTCGCCTTCGACGGCACGCAGGATAGCGGCAAAACTGACGCCGTCATCCGTGATCCGCCCGACACCGATGGTGCCACCTTCGCCAATCAGGCCGCTTGGGTCGGTAACGCCGCCGCCGGCAGCGCTGCCCAGTTGCACGACGCCTGCCAGGAAATCGGGAAAGTTCGTTACTGCAATCGGTGCGTCGGAACCGCTTGCTTCGACCGCGAGCGACACGCCGAGCTCCTTCGACTTGTCGACGATCACCTCGACGATGATTGCCTCGACGAGTACCTGCGCGCGCCGTATATCGATCTTGTCAACAATCTGCATCGTCGAGCGCATGAGCTTGGGTGGCGCATTAATAACCAGTGCGTTCGTTTGTGTATCTGCCCAGACGCTGATGCCGTCCGTGCCCGTCGCCGTCGCCGCCTGCCCTGCCGTTGACTGCGTCTGGCTGGTGAAGTGTTGCTGCAACTTGGTCGCGAGTTCTTCAGCATCCGCATAGCGCAGGTAGCGGACCTGCGTGTCGCCACCGTCCTCGAGCGGCGTGTCGAGGTGGGCTATCAATGTCCTGAGGCGCAGGCGTTCGTTCTTGTCGCCGCCGATCAGCACACTGTTCGTGCGTGCATCGGCAACGAGGCTGGTTGTGACCGGGGCGCCATCCGCGCGCGGTGTTGCCGTCAGGGCGGTCATGATGCGCACGATCTCGCCGGCCGAGGCATGTTGCAGCGATACGACCTCGATGTCTTCGTCACTTGCCTGGTCGATGCGTCGAATGATATTGACGACGCGAGCGACGTTGGCGGCACGGTCAGAAATAATCAGCATGTTTGAACCGGCGTGGGCGACGAGATGGCCGTTTTGCGGGAGTAAGGGCCGCAGCAGCGAGACGAGTTGCGTGGCGCCGACATTCTTGAGTTGTACAACCTGGGTGGCCAGGTCGTCGGGACCGTAAGCGCCGCCTGCGCCGATCGCAGATGGCAGTTGCCTCAAGGTCGCGTCGGGTACGACCTTGACGAGGTTGTCGCTTTCGATAGCGACGTACCCGTGTACCTGGAGGATCGAAAGAAAGGCCTCGTACATCTCGTCCGGCCCCAGGGGAGTCGGGGAGAGCAACGTAACCTTGCCCGTTACCCTGGGATCAAGGATGACGTTCTTGCCGGTAACGGCGGAAACGGCCTCGACAACCTGGCGAATATCCGCGTCTTTCCAGTTGACCGTTGCCGCAGGCTGTTGAGCCCAGGCCAGTGCCGTTAGCGACAGAAGACCCGTCGCGACAAGCAGCCGCAGTGGACCTCGGAGTATGTGTCTTTGGTTTTTCATCATTGAGTTTGCTCACCGCTCAAGTCGAGCTGGCTGGTCTTGAGGACAATTGTTTCATCCTGTCCGTTACGTTCGAGGGTTACGGTTACCTGTTCTGCCGTACCAAGAGACTGAAAGATCTGCATGGCCTGCGTCGGGTCTGTCAGCGGTTGTCCGTCTATGTCCTTGATCAGGTCGCCAGGGCGCAGTCCGAGCGCGGCGAACTGCTGCCGGTTTCTCCCGGGGTAAACGCGGTAGCCGGCTTGCTGACCATCGACCGCGTATGGCGTCGGCCTGATGACGTCGGACAAGGTCGTCAGATTCTGGGAGACGACGCTCTGGATACTCTCCGCATTGTCGTTGAGTCCGGCCTGCCGGGTTGTATTGGTCGTTCGCCGTGTCGCCGACGCCTGACCTTGCGGGAACTCGGAAGGGATGCGCAGGTTCGTAAGGGCGCCGCTTTCGTTAAGCACAACGCGTTCCCTATAGACGGCATGCAGGGTTGCCCCGGAGGTGACCTGGTCACCGATGGCGTACACCTTCTGTTCGGCGTTGTTGTCCGCGATGACCGCAACGGAGAACTCGGGAATGTTCGACGCTATAGTCCCTTTGAGTACAAGATTGGTCAGTCGCGTATCGCTGAGGTTTTCATCGGCAGCAACAACAGGTGGCGGAGCCGCTTCGGCATCGGCCGCACCGAACAGGTGTTTGTCGGCAATGGCCTGGACCGCTCCGCTCGTGCCGCCCGATGTCGTGGCGGACTGAATACCCGCCGGGGCCTGGACCGGATCCCCGGTGGCTGGGGCAGGTACCAGCATCCAGACGATCCTGGCGATTTGCCAGCCGATCGCGATGACCAGCAACAGGGCTACCCAGGGAGGCAACGTCCTGTTCAGGGTCGTGAGCGCGTTACTTGCGCTAACGCTCGAGAAACCGGTCCATTCTGCTTTGCTGATCATGTCCTGCCAGGTCAGATTGCGGTGCTGCTCGCCATATAAACGCAGCGACCCGATGATACGGGTTGATGCCTTGCAGCCACAAGCCGTGAAAACCCTAAAATGTGTTATTTGGCAATAATATATCGGCGAGGCGATCGGTCCATATATAATGGTGCAACAGTTTGCGAAAGGCGGCCTGCCGCCATTGACATCCCCGGATCCGACCGTATATCCGGACACTGATTATGAGTAACCATCCCGAAAACCCCGAGCAACACGGTGCCCACGACCTGGCCCTCGAGGAAGCACGGCCGAAGCTCAAGCAACCGCCGCTCTACCGGGTGGTGCTGATCAATGACGATTTCACGCCCATGGAGTTCGTTGTCGAGATCCTGGAGTCCGTATTTGGTATGGAAAGGACGCGGGCGACCCAGGTCATGCTCGAAGTGCACACCAAGGGTAAAGGCGTCTGCGGCGTGTACAATTTCGAGATTGCGGAAACCAAGGTCGCGCAAGTCATGGGAATTGCGGAACAGCACCAACACCCTTTACTCTGCACGATGGAAGAATCCTGACAGGAGTTGTCGCCCATGCTCAGCAGTGAGCTCGAGTTCTGCCTGAACGAGGCCTTTCAAAGGGCCAATGACCGCCGCCATGAATACATGACGGTCGAGCACCTGCTGCTCGCGATTCTCGATATCCCCAAGGTCCACGAGATCCTCAAGGCCTGTGGATCCAACGTAGCGGAGTTACGCCGGCAGCTTGTCGAGTGCATCGACGAGCAGACGCCGCTGTTGCCGGATGACGCTGAGGGCGACGTGCAGCCTACGCTGGGTTTTCAACGTGTCTTGCAGCGCGCCGTCTTTCACGTGCAGTCGAGCGGCAAGAAAGAAGTGACGGGCAGCAACGTACTCGTGGCGATTTTCAGTGAAAAACAGTCACAGGCCGTGTATTTGCTGGGTTTGCAGGATGTCACAAGGCTGGATGTCGTCAACTTCATCTCCCATGGTCTGCCGCAGCTGCCAGGCGAAGCCGGCGAAGAGGGCGAGACCCAGGTCTCGTCCGAGGCGGAGTCCGAGGCCTCACCTCTCCAACTCTACGCGACGAACCTCAATCAGCGGGCGATCGAAGGCAAGATCGATCCACTGATCGGGCGCGAACTCGAGATCGAGCGGACCGTGCAGATCCTGTGCCGGCGCCGCAAGAACAATCCGCTGTACGTCGGCGAAGCGGGTGTCGGCAAGACGGCGCTGGCAGAGGGGCTGGCGCGCATGATTACGGAAGAGCGCGTGCCCGAAGTGCTGCAGGACAGCACGATCTACGCTCTCGACATGGGCGCTCTGATCGCCGGTACCAAGTACCGGGGCGATTTCGAAAAGCGGCTCAAGGGTGTTATTGCCGAGATCCAGAAGGACCCGGGTGCGGTGCTGTTCATCGACGAAATTCACACCGTGATCGGCGCCGGCGCTGCGTCCGGTGGCGTGATGGACGCGAGCAACCTCATCAAGCCGGTTCTCGCCAACGGCGAGATCCGCTGTATCGGGTCCACAACGTACTCGGAATACCGCGGTATTTTCGAGAAAGATCATGCGCTTGCGCGACGTTTCCAGAAAATAGATGTGCCTGAGCCCACGATTCCCGAGACGGTGTCGATCCTGCATGGCCTGAAGTCCCGGTTCGAGGAACATCACGGGATTCGTTACGAAGCCGCCGCCCTTGAGGCCGCCGTGGAACTGTCCGCCCGGCACATCAACGACCGCCACCTGCCGGACAAGGCGATCGATGTCATGGACGAGGCGGGCGCCAACCTGCGCCTGATTCCCGTGGCGAATCGCAGCGATACGGTCACGGTCGAACTGGTCGAGAAAATCGTGGCGAAGATGGCACGTATTCCGGCCAAGAGTGTGTCCGCGTCGGACCGCGATGCACTGCGGACGCTCGAACGCGACCTCAGGCTGACGATCTTCGGCCAGGACCGCGCGATCGAGGCACTGGGTGGGGCCATCAAGATGGCGCGCTCCGGCCTGCGCGACGAGGACAAGCCCATCGGCGCATTCCTGTTTGCCGGGCCGACCGGCGTCGGCAAGACCGAGGTGACGCGGCAGCTCGCCCTGTTGATGGGCGTCGAGCTGATTCGCTTCGATATGTCGGAATACATGGAGCGACACACGGTATCCCGTCTGATCGGCGCGCCCCCGGGCTACGTAGGCTTCGACCAGGGCGGCTTGCTGACCGAGGCGGTCACCAGGAATCCGCACGCTGTCGTGTTGCTGGACGAAATTGAAAAAGCGGACCCCGAGGTCTTTAACTTGCTCCTGCAGGTCATGGATCATGGCACGCTGACCGATAACAACGGCCGCAAGGCGGATTTTCGCAATGCAATCATCGTCATGACGACGAATGCCGGCGCTCAGGAAATGAGCCGTGCGTCGATCGGCTTCACACAGCAGGACAATTCGACAGACGGGATGGAGATTATCAAAAAGAAATTCTCCCCCGAATTCCGCAACCGTCTCGACGCTATCATCCAGTTTGCACCGCTGGAAATCGACTCGATTATTCGCGTGGTCGACAAGCTGGTGGTCGAACTCGAGGCCAAGCTGGAGAACAACAAGGTTACGCTGGAACTCGATGACGCAGCGCGCACGTGGATTGCGGAGCGTGGCTACGACCCGAAGATGGGTGCCCGTCCGATGGCGCGCATCATCCAGGAAGAAATCAAACGGCCGCTCGCAGAGGAACTGCTATTCGGCAGCCTCGAACAGGGCGGGCACGTGAAGATTACCGTCGGCAAGGACGGAAGCCTGGAGTTGCTTGCGGAACCGGTGCTGAAAGAGCTGGCGCACTTGCCGGACTAGCCTGGGTTTGAGCCCTTTCGTCAAGGGCTCTGGCCCGGCCTGGAACTAGCGGCCGCGGTAGACGATACGGCCCTTGGACAGGTCGTACGGTGTTAGTTCTACGGTGACCTTGTCGCCCGTAAGAATACGAATGTAGTTCTTGCGCATTTTTCCGGAGATATGCGCCGTGACTACGTGCCCGTTTTCGAGTTCAACCCGAAACATCGTGTTGGGCAGCGTCTCAGTTACGACGCCTTCCATCTGAATGGCTTCTTCTTTCGCCAAGGGATTAATTGTCCTGTACTGCTAAAAGGCTGGCGAATTGTGCAGAAACGGTCCCGGTATTGCAATGCGCAACATCCGCGGGACATTGCCCTACACCAATTCGTGGGCAGATATGGGGTCGGCAGGCCATTTCGCAAATGCATCAGCGGGGTCGCACAAGGCGCTGAGCGTCTCGACGAACTGAAAACGGGGCATCGCGGTGGCGCCCATGCAGAGCAAATGGGCGGATTGGACCTGGCAGTCGATCAACCCAAACGTACCATCGGCCAGCCTTTGGTCCAGGAACAGCAAGGCAATTTTGGACGCGTTCGGGTGACGGCTGAACATCGATTCGCCGAACACGGCGCGACCGATAACGAGCCCGTAGAGGCCTCCTATCAGCAGGTCGTCCTGCCAGATCTCGATGGAATGTGCCCAGCCGGACCGGTGTAATCCCTCGAAGGCGACGATCATTTCATTGGTAATCCAGGTACCCTGTTCGCGGCGGCGGGGCGCAGCGCATGCACGTACGACCTCGGCGAACGCCGTATTGATGCGTACCTCGGCCCTCGAGCGGCGCAGCTCCCGGCGCAGGCGTCGCGAGATATGCAGGTCCCCTTGTCGAAAGACGCAGCGTGGGTCGGGCGACCACCAGAGCAGCGGTTGCCCGTCTTCGTACCAGGGAAAGATTCCACGCCGGTAGGCGGCCAGCAGTCGCGCGGGACCGAGGTCGCCGCCAACGGCCAGCAAACCATTGGGATCACGCAACGCATTGTCGACAGGTGGGAATGCCTCGGGTGAATCGTCGGCGGTCAACCAGGCAACCCGCTGGTTGCTCATTCCTCGTCCCTGTAGGGCGTATGCCGGGCGATCGCATCGATGTATCGCTGGATGTGACGACCTTCTTCATCGAGGTAGCGGCCGATCGCGTTCGCGAACTCAGGATGTGCGAGCCAGTGCGCTGACCAGGTCGTTACGGGCGAAAAGCCACGACTGATCTTGTGTTCGCCTTGTGTACCTGGCTCGAAGTGCTGTTTGCCGGTCTCTATGCAGTACTCGATGCCCTGGTAATAACAGGTCTCGAAATGCAGGGCATCAAAATGACCATCGCTGCCCCAGTAGCGTCCGTACAAGGTTGTCTCGCTCTCGAAGAAGACGGCGGCCGCGACCGGCAGCTCGTCCTGCTCGGCAAGAATCACGAGAACGCCGTCGGGCAACTGGTCGCTCAGTCCCTCGAAGAAGGCCTGGTTGAAGTAGGGTAATGAGCCTCGCATCATGAACGTCCGCGCGATGAGTGCATACACCGTCGACCAGGTGTCGGCGTCCAGTTCAGCGCCGCGCAGGCGCCTGAAGGTAATGCCGCTTTCCTGCACGCGACGTCGATCGCGCCGGGCTTTCTTGCGCTTGGCCGACGTAAAGGTCGAAATAAAAGCGTCGAAATCGCGGTACCCGCGATTGTGCCAGTGGAACTGGCAGTCTTTCCGGAGCAGCAGGCCGCTTTCCTCGAAAAGCGACGTTTCCTCCTCCGCGGGAAACAGGAAGTGGACCGACGAACACCCGGTTTCGGCGGCAAGCCCGGTCGCTGCCGTGATGAGGGTCCGGGCCGCCTGCGTATCGCCCTTGTCGGCGAGGAGGATGCGCGAGCTGGGGGCCGGTGTGAAGGGCACGGCGGACACGAGTTTCGGGTAATAGTCGAAGCCGGCCTGCTCATAAGCCTGCGCCCAGGCCCAGTCAAACACGAACTCCCCCCAGGAGTGGCTCTTCTCGTATAGCGGCAGCGCCCCCAACAGCACCCCACCGTCTTCGAGTGTCAGGTGGCGCGGTGCCCAACCCGCGTCCGGCGAAACGCTGCCGGTGGTTTCGGCGAGTTCGAGGAACGCATGGCTCAGGAATGGATAGGCATCACCCGCGAGCGCATTCCAGTCGTCGCGCGCGATCCCGGAAATACTCTCATGGACGGTGACCTTCAAGAGGGCACCGCGTCTTCAGGCTGCCGCGTGTTCCGCGGTCTCCTGGGAGTCGAGCGCATCGATGAATTTCTCGGCATCGAGCGCTGCCATGCAGCCGGCACCGGCCGAGGTGATGGCCTGCCGATAGACCTGGTCGGCCACATCGCCGGCAGCGAAAACGCCCGGGACGCTGGTCGCCGTTGCGTCGCCTTCAATTCCGGACTTGACGATGATATAGCCGTTCTTCATATCGAGCTGGCCGTCGAACAGGCTCGTATTCGGCTTGTGGCCAATGGCGATGAACACACCATCGAGATCGATGTCGGTGGTCCGGGAGGCGTCCTTGGTGCTGCGGATCCGCATGCCCGTCACGCCGGCATCGTCGCCCAGGACTTCGTCCAGAACGTGATCCCACCGAATATCGACCTTGCCTTCGCGCTCTTTTTCGAACAGGTGGTCCTGCAGGATCTTTTCGGCACGCAATTCGTCACGGCGGTGGACCAGCGTCACCCTGGACGCGATATTGCTGAGGTAAAGCGCTTCTTCGACGGCCGTGTTGCCGCCGCCAATGACAGCAACGGGCTTGCCGCGGTAAAAGAAACCGTCACAGGTTGCGCAGGCTGAAACTCCGCGCCCCTTGAACGCTTCTTCGGACGGGAGTCCCAGGTACATCGCGGTAGCGCCCGTCGCAATGATCAGCGCGTCGCAGGTGTAATGGCCGAGATCGCCCTCGAGGCGAAACGGGCGCCGGGTGACGTCCGCCGTGTGAATGTGATCGTTGACGATCTCGGTATTGAAGCGCTGGGCGTGGCGCAGCATGCGATCCATGAGTTCCGGTCCCTGCAGACCCTCTACGTCACCAGGCCAGTTGTCGACATCGGTGGTGGTCATCAACTGGCCGCCCTGTTCGATACCGGTGATGATGACCGGATTGAGATTGGCGCGCGCGGCGTAGACAGCGGCAGCGTAGCCGGCCGGTCCGGAGCCCAGGATCAGAACCCGGTAATGTTTTGAGTCACTCATGTATAATTTGCCCGTAGTATGACGTTGCATTGATTTGCCCGCGCAGAGCCCCGAAATGCGGCCGTAAGGACGGCTTTCAAGGGCTTGAGATGCGGGCAAGCTTTATGCGGATCGGTGCGTTCAAGATCTTCGCTGGGCAAGTGTA
>JAOUNK010000281.1 GCA_029881015.1 Gammaproteobacteria bacterium
GGAAAGGCAGTACTTCAGCCAGTTGATACACAAACTTCTCACACCACGTCGAGAGGCCCTCGACAAGTAGGTCCGGCAGTGCTGTTTCTTCCTGGATGCAGCTCTTAGGACGCGTTATCGTTAGTGCGGAACATTGAGCGGATAGCTTCCCGATCTGGTTTTCCGTTCGGTGTTACGGGAAGAGTTTCCACAACGAGGATTTCCTCGGGCTGCATATATGGCGGCAACTCTCTGGCACAGACGTGCCGGATCGCGAAATCGTTGTCCTCGTTCGGGTTAGAGGCAACCAGCGCAATTGCGACTCGGTGGCCGCGGCGTTCGTCAGGTAGTCCGACGGCGACGACTTCGTCCGCCAGGCCGCTCTCGAGAATCGCTTGTTCAATTTCTGACGGGCTTACTCGATATCCCGAGCACTTCAGTAGCTGATCAGCCCGTTCACTGAAGTAGAGGAACCCGTCATTATCCAGTGTGACGATATCGCCAGTCCAAACGCTTGGGGTCTCCGCTGTATCCAAGCCGCACGAAGAAGGAGGAGGCCGGAATCGGTTTGCCGAGGCAGTCGGGTTGTTCCAGTATCCTAGCGTGACGAGCTTCCCGGAGTGCACTAATTCGCCCGGCTCGCCGGGCTCACATAGCTCACCCTGTTCATTGATGACATGAAGCTGTACGCCCGGCAGCGCCTTGCCGATCGAGTCTGGTCGCTCGTCGATCAGATCGGGATCCAGGTAGCTGGACCTGAAAGCTTCGGTCAGACCATACATCAGAAATACGCGTGTCTTGCCCAACCGCGATCGCAACCGCGCGAGGGTATCGCGGCTTAGGCGCCCACCGGAGTTCGTAATGTAGCGCAAATGCGCGTCACAGCCTGCCGGCCAATTGCAGTCCATCAGTTGTTGCCACATTGTAGGGACTCCGGCCAATCCCGTAACTCTGTTTTGGACGATTTCAGATATGAGTTGCTGTGGCAGAGAGAAATTGGTCAGTACGAGCTCCGCGCCCGATAACAGTGACGTAGTGACTTGGCTAAAGCCGTAGTCAAAACTAACGGGCAATGCGGCGAGGATACGATCATCTCGCGTATTGCCGAGATATCCTGATACTATTTCCGCACCATCAATGAGGTTCTGATGTGAGATGAGTATGCCTTTAGCCAGCCCAGTGCTGCCAGAGGTATACAAGAGGACTGCCGGGTCCGATGTTTTCGGTATTTTGTCGGTTGCGGAACGAGTTTCACGGCGGCCCTGCAAAAAGTCGCTCCATGAATGCAGCTTGACACCACGCGGTAGGTTCGTTCCGGGATCGGGATCGTCTATCAGGACGACCGTTGTAATTTCACCGGGCAGTTCGCGTGTCGAGGTAAACGAATCCAACAGATATCTTGCGGTCACCAGTACTGTTGCACCACTGTCATTCAGAATGTGCAGGATCTGGCGTGGCCGGAGCAGTGGGTTGATCGGAACGAATATATTGCCGCTTGCAAATGAGGCATATGCGGTAACTACAGACTCCGGGCAGTTGGGCAACAGGACCCCGATTCGAGTGCCGGATTCGAATTGCTGTAGCAATTCAGACACTCGCATGACCTTCTGCGCGAGTTCACCATAGCTGCAGTGTTCAGCTTTGAATCTCAGCGCTGGTCTATTCGGGTTGGATTCGCCCTCTTTGAATAACGATTCGTGTAGAAGCGCGCTTGACTGGCTATGCATCTTGTGTCCGGTCTTTGGTTTCATGAAACTACACAAAACCTGGGGTCTGGTCGAGCGAATCGCATCTGCCGCTCGTGTCCAGGTTGTACTGGCTGCGAAGATTGTATCTGACTTTTATTTCAAGAACTGTGACGTAATAGGGCGGCCCGATCATTTTGAACGGCCGCCCTACAACACGGTCACATTAGTCCCAAAGCCGCGCCTGCCGGCGCTGCTACTATTCAAGTACAGGTGGGGATGGCCTGGTAAACGTTGCAACCGCGAGCTCGTCCGTCAATCCGATGTTCTCGCTTCCGGTGACATAGGCCCCCATCGTTATGTTTGCAGTTACCCCTTGACCTAACAAATTCAATACGTCCACCCCAGCGTTGCGTGCCGGGGAATTGTTGCCCAGTCGGAAGTCTCCCGAGTTCGGACCCATAAAGGCGGGGTCACCCTGGAAGCTACCCGTCCTGTCTTGTGCGAACGTCGTCTGCCATCCGGCCAAGCTGTAGTTGTTGTATTGAATTCTCGCCAGCGTGCCGCCTCGCGAATACAAGTTATGCGAGAATTGAAGCTGACTGACGTCGCTGATGTCTTCGCCTTGAATTGACGTTCCATTGTTAGCCACTATGTTGTTCTTGACAACGATATCTTCATAGCCATTGGTCGATGGCATCAGGAAAAGTCCGTGTTGGTTTCCGTAGATTGTATTGTTCACTATATCGACGTTGGCTGGCGTTGAATTCGTATATCCACGAACCACAATTCCGAAAAAGCAGTCTCTGACGATGTTCTGGTAGGTACGCGCGCCAAACGTCCCTGCGGAATCACTAACTTCAGCGTGAGTTATTCCAACGTGCAGGTCGTACAAGAGGTTATAGCGAATAATGATGTTGTAATGGGGCGGGCTATGCAGCGAACTCTTGATGAATATGCCGCCCTCGGAGTCAAAGATCTCGTTGTGCTCGATCGTAACATCGTGTGTGTCGTACAACATGATGGCTGATCCGTTGAACTGATTATTTGCCCCACGATTACCGGACAGGCGATTGTTGCGAATCAAGACATTGGATGACAGCTCAATACGAATTGAATTGTGATTGTCCGACCAAGGCGCAGAGATTCCGCGGATTGTCAGGTTCTGCAAAGTAATGTTATCCGCACCCCATACGCCGGTTGGTCCGGTGTCCGGAGTAGTGTTTACGTTCGCCTCATCGATAATAAAGCCATCCCAGACAATATAGCTGCGTTCCAATGAACCTAGAATCGGTTCGCCGCCAGTGTTGGTATTGGAACGTAGCGTCACGGCACCTTCGGCTCTGATCGTTATGGGGCTCCCGGGCCTGCCGCTATTTACCGTGTTGTAAATCGGTTCGTAGCGTTCACCGGTGCCTTGATTGGTCGAATAGACTCCCGCCCGTACTATGACAACGTCGCCTGCCTGGGCGGCTTGAGATGAGTTGGGGTTCGACCGATTCGTATTTCCCCAGACCGCTCTGCCGAGGGTTGCCCATGGATTGCTCGCGTCATTCTGTGCGTAACTTACGCTATCGTCACCAGTAGAGCCGTCAACGTAGAGATCTTTCGCCAACGCTGCGTGGGCCACGAAAAATACTCCAAGTCCGAGCATTAATGCCGCGTGAAAAGAGGTCCTTGCGCGCATGGATTTCCTATAGTCATGTAGTTTCATACAAGTTGCCATTTAGTGATTCAAAGAGTTGACAAAGGTCGGGGCGAGTCGGCTTTCCGCGTACTTCGTAATTTCGGAATAGGCTGCTGCTGTTAGATGACTACCGTCATCTTGTGTGTACTTCGCCTTGCGTCTATGGTCGTCGTCGGCCAGTGCCCGCTCGAAATCCAGAACGAGTAGTTGCTCTTTCTCCGCAAAATCTCGTAGCCACTGGTTAACATCCATTACATGTTCGTTGATGTACTGTCGGTAACTGGTCTTGCCCATAGCGCGACCAACCAACCCGGCAATCCAATTTGTGAAGCCAGCTGGTTCACGTACGGTTACCTCGGTCGCAACAATCACTTCGATTCCACTAGATCTTGCCAACTGGACCATCGCCGCGATGTTTTCCCTGATCCTGAGCTTCGTTGCTTCCAATTCTGAAGGGCTGGACCTGAATATATCGTTAATAAATCCCCAAATAACGACGGCTCGCGGCTGTAGCGCGACGACGTCATCTGCAAATCGATCCAGCATTTCGCCGGACTCGTTGCCGCCGATACCCTTGTTGATAAGCGGCTGACCGGCCAACGACTCCGTTTGCCAAGATGCTGCATACGAAGCTCCGATCAGGACAAACGTCGTCGCATCGTCCATTTCATCAACGGCGTGTGCAGAACAGGTCACCGCAAGCCACAGGACACCGGCCGCAAGTAATCTTCCTGAAAATCGACAGAACTCAAACTTCATAGAGATGGATACCCAATCAATGGCACAGTACTAGTTTACTACCCGCGTAACCTCGTTGGAAAACGAGCTTTCCATGCCAGTGCCGTTGATTGCAGTTGCGACGAAATAGTAAGACCCTGGTGCCAGGTTCTCGACAACATAGCTTGAGATACCTGGGCTGTTGATGTAGATCTCGTTGGGATACTGACCCGATGTCATGCCGAAATAGATCTTGAATGCCATGAGGTCGGTAAACGGCGTACCGTCAGTGTTAGTGGCCGGTGCCTGGATGGACAGCGTGGCTGAGCCAAGGCTCGCTTGCGTCACGGTAATAGAAAATGGCCTGAGTTCAACGGTTGTGCTGCCGTCGTTGACGCTTATCCGAATATTTCCGTATACGCCCGCGTCAACCAGCGTAGGTTGGCCCGACAATTCACCGGTCGACGTGTTAAAGCGGGCCCAGCCAGGCAAGTTGGTCACGCTAAACGTCAGGGTGTCACCATCGGGATCAGACGCATTCGGAACGA
>JAOUNK010000282.1 GCA_029881015.1 Gammaproteobacteria bacterium
GGTGCAAGGGCGCGTCGTCGCCGCGGTCAGCCCTACCCTGTACGCCAGCGCCGCCGGGACCATCACGCTGGTCGTCGAGGCCGGCGAACCGGTGGTCGAGGGACAGGTCGTTGCGACCGTCAACAGTCCGGAACTGACCAATGCATTGCAACAGGCTGAATCGACCCTCGAGCAACGCAAAATGGAGCTGGAGCGACAACGCATCGAGTCGCGCCAGCTTGCACTGGACAAGCGCAAGGCGGCCGATCTTGCCGATGTGGCGCTCGTAGCGGCCAGGCGCGAGAAGCGGCGTGCCGATGAAGCCGACGAACTGGGCGTAATCCCCAAGATCGACCACGAGAAGGCGCAGGACGACCTGCGCAACGCGGAGCTTGCGCATGAGCATGCCGTCGCCGATGCCGACCTGTTCGATGAGCGCCTGGCATTCGAGTTAAGGGCCAGCGAATTCGACGTTGGCCGGCAGCAACTGTTCGTCGAGGATTTGCGACGCCAGGTGGACGACCTGGCCATCAAGTCACCGGTGAACGGTATGGTCGGTGACCTGCTCGTCGCCCAAAAAGAAGCCGTGTCACGCGATACGCCCGTGATGGCCGTCGTTGACCTGTCACGGTTCGAGGTCGACGCGCAGATACCGGAAAGTTACGCGGACGACCTCGCCATCGGCATGGCGACCGAAGTTCTCATCGGTGGCGAGCGTTATGCAGGCCAGTTGGTTGCCGTGTCGCCCGAAATCGTCGGCAACCAGGTCGCGAGTCGCATTCGATTCAGCGACGAGGCACCCGTAAACCTGCGCCAAAACCAGCGGCTTACGGTGCGCGTGCTGCTGGCCGAGTACAACGACGTGATGATGGTCCAGCGCGGGCAGTTCCTCGACAGCGGTGGCGGCCGCATCGCGTATCTCGTTACCGAAGATGGCGTGGCACATAAACGCCAGATCCAGACCGGTGCACGCAGTCTCGGCGCCGTCGAAATCGTCGCGGGCCTGCAGCCAGGCGACACCATCGTAATTTCCAACCTGGACGCGTTTCGAAGTGCTGAAACAGTCCTGCTGACTGATTAGCCATTCAGGAGTACAGCGCTATGTTGAACATGAAGAACGTATCCAAGGTGTATCGCACCGACACGGTTGAAACGCATGCGCTGCGAGAGTTTTCGCTGACGGTGGAAGAGGGTGAGTTCGTCTCGGTGACGGGGCCGTCGGGCTCGGGAAAGACGACGTTCCTGAATATCGCGGGCCTGCTCGAAGATCTTACAAGTGGCACTTACGAGCTCGATGGTCGTGACGTCTCGCAACTCAACGACAAGGAACGTTCGCGCGTCCGCAACGAGAAAATCGGATTCATCTTCCAGAGTTTCAACCTGATCCCCGAGCTCAATATTTTCGACAACGTCGATGTCCCGTTGCGCTATCGGGGATTCGACGCACCTGAGAGAAAACGCCGCATCGAGGAGTCCATCGAGATGGTTGGGCTGGGCTCGCGCATGAGCCATTTGCCCGCCCAGTTGTCCGGCGGCCAGCAACAACGCGTCGCAATCGCCAGGGCGCTTGCCGGGGAGCCGCGTTTCCTGCTCGCAGACGAACCAACCGGTAACCTCGACTCGCAAATGGCAGACAGCGTTCTGGACCTGCTCACCGAGATCAACACGGCCGGCACTACCATCATCATGGTGACACACGAACTCGGACTGGTTGACAGGGCTCGCCGCAATATCTTTGTGCGCGACGGCCGGGTCAGCGACGGTGTGCCGGAACTTCATCTTGCCGACCTGGCAGCAGGCTGAGCGGGGAGGCTGCTATGTTTCGTTACTACCTGAAGCTCGGCATGCTCAGCATTCGTGCCAACCCGGTCCTCAGCACACTCATGATTGCCGCGATCGCTGTGGGTATCGGGGCCTGCATGACGATTGTGACCGTGCGCCATGTCATGAGCGGCAATCCAATGGAGCACAAGAACGACCAGCTCTATCACGTCCAGGTCGACAACTGGAATCCTGACGACCCTTACGAGGACCCGGACAAGCCGCCCGAGCAGCTCACCTACATGGACGCCAAGGCACTGCATGACGCCGGTCGCGCGTTTCGTCAGACCACGAGTTTCAAAACGGCGCGTGTTGTCCAGCCGGAGGGTGACGATGCGCGGCCGTTCCAACAGGAGAGCCGGGCGACGACAGCGGATTTTTTCCCGATGTTCGACGTGCCGTTCCAGTACGGCTCGGGCTGGGACCGCTCTTCGGATGTGACGGAGGAGCGCGTCGTCGTCCTTGCGCGGGAGTTGAACGAGAAACTGTTCGGCGGCGAGGACTCGGTTGGACGCACACTGACACTGAATGACGAGAGTTACCGCGTGACCGGTGTGATCGACACATGGACGCCCGTTCCGAAGGTTTACGATCTCAATAACAATCCCTATGAAGAGCCAGAGCAGCTGTACCTGCCGTTCTCTGTCGCGGTCGCGGGAGGCTTTGACAACACGGGCAATACCAGCTGCTGGAAGCCGATTGAAGAGGGTTCGGGTCGCGACGGATTCCTGGCATCCGAGTGCATCTGGATCCAGATGTGGGTGGAGCTGCAGAACGCGACAGCGAAGCAGGACTACCTGAACTTTCTCGATGCCTATGTCGAGGAACAGAAACTGATCGGGCGTTTTCCGCGCCCGATGAACAATCGACTGCACAATCCTGCCGAGTGGATGGAAGATCGCGAGGTAGTCGAAGAGGATGTCGACGTGTTGCTCGGGCTGGCGGTGCTGTTCCTGGTCGTCTGTCTGCTGAATACCATCGGCCTTCTCCTGGCCAAGGCGATGCGCCGCGCGAAAGACACGAGCCTGCGGCGCGCACTTGGCGCGAGCAAGGCCGAGCTCTTCAAGCAGCACGTATTCGAGGCCGGCATGATCGGCGTTGTGGGCGGCGTCCTGGGGATCGGGACCACCTGGGCCGGCCTGCGTGGCATCGAGAACCTCTACATCGAGTACGAGTTCGTCCAGCACCTGGTGCGCATGGACTGGTCGATGGTGTTGCTCGCCATCGTTCTTGCCATTGTCTCGGCACTTGCCGCAGCACTCTATCCCACCTGGCGCACTTGCAATATTACGCCGGCCAGCCATCTCAGGCTGCAGTAGGAGATCACTATGGAATTCGGACCTGTCTGGCGGGCGATGATGCGCAACAAGGGTGGTTATTTCCTGATTGCGGTGCAGATTGCCGTGACGATGGCGGTCATGGTAAACGCCTTCGCCATCATGCAAGAGCGCTCCTTCAAAATGGGTCGACCCAGTGGGCTCGACGAAGCGAACACCTTTGCGCTGGTAAGCGTCGGCTTCAAGCCCGAGATGGACAGTAAGGCGCTCATCAGCGAAGACCTGGATCTCTTGAGGAATACGCCAGGCGTCATCAACGCAGTCGCGACCAACTCTTACCCTCTGCGCCAGGGCGGATGGTCCGAAGGCCTGCATCGAGAGCCCGGCGTCGGCAAGAGCGTTTCAAGTTCTGCCATTTACTTTGTCGATGAGCACGGCCTTGAAACGTTCGGCCTCAACCTGATTGACGGCAGGAATTTCTCGCCCGAGCAGGTTTCCTGGGATAAGGACAGCCCGGACCCCTGGCCGGCAACCGTTATCATCACGCAGGCGCTGGGCGAGGACCTGTACCCGGATCACGAGGGCTCCTACGTCGGCAAGACCTTCTGGTTCGACGACGACAATCCGGCCAACATTGTCGGCGTGGTGGAACGCCTGCAGGCTCCATGGCCGAGCTGGACCGGCGTCGAGCGGTCTATGCTCGTGCCGTTGCGCCGGGAGAGCAACGACGTTCGCTACGTCGTAAGAACCGAGCCCGGGTATCGTGACCAACTGATGCTGCAGGTCGAGGAGTCGCTGGCCAACAGCAGCAAGGACCGGATCATACGGCAGGTTGCAACGGTCGATGAGGCGCGCAAGCTCGCGTACCTTGGTGACGCCGCGATGATCAAGATTCTGACGTTCGTGATTTCGCTGCTTACCGCGATCACGGGCCTCGGCATCGTTGGTCTCGCGAGTTTCAGCGTTGCGCGCAGAACACGCCAGATCGGTATTCGTCGTGCACTCGGCGCGACCCGGCCGGCAATAGTGCGTTACTTCATGCTCGAGAATTTCCTCGTCAGCAGCATCGGTATTGTCAGTGGTGCGGTGCTCGCTGTTGGGCTGAACATGTTCATGGTTCAGGCGTTCTCACTCACGCCGCTGGCCTGGTATGTCGTACCGGTCGCGATGATCATTCTGTGGATCGTCGGCCAGGTCGCTGTGGCAGGCCCCGCCCGCAAAGCGAGCGGGATATCGCCAGCCATCGCGACGCGATCGATCTAGGAAACCGGGAGAAAAAAGAGCAGAATTCCGCCATGGGATTCTTCGAACGCTATCTGACCGTCTGGGTTGGACTGTGCATTCTTGCGGGCATCGCACTGGGCAAGGTCGCACCCGAGGTAGCCCAGTCGCTCGATGCCATGGCGATTACGGTAAACGGCGCGCCCGTCGTGTCCATACCGATCGCGATCTGCCTGTTCTTCATGATGTACCCGATCATGGTGAAGATCGATTTCGGCGAGGTTCTCAAGGCTGGCAGGGCCG
>JAOUNK010000283.1 GCA_029881015.1 Gammaproteobacteria bacterium
GGCGAGTGCTGCCGTATACCGCATCAACAACGGCAAACGGCGCTTCGCCCGAAAACCCTGGTGTGGTGACATGACATTCCCGGTCATCGCTGTCGGCCACTCTCGCAAATGCGCGACGATTGACAGCCATGCAGATCGCCGGGGCGCCGAAAAGCACGGCGTACTCGCCGGACAGCACGATTTTTCCAGGCGCGCTGGCGACCACGGTCATGCGGTCCGCTCCAGTCGAGCCCCGCTACCCAGCCCGGTCGTCATGATGTCTGCGACGCCGGCCGTGGCCTGCAGCGCGGCCTCGACGTCGCCGACGTGTTCGGGAAGACATACGGCCTTTACCTGCGGCCCGGCATCGATCGTGAAGAACACGCCGATACCCTGGCCCTGCAGGTGCCGCACGGCCTGCATGCACCGCATGGTCGCCGCGTTCCAGTACACGAGCGGCGGCCGGGAGGCCCACATGACCGAGTGCATCTTCAGGCAATTGTGTTCGGCGACTGCCGCGAGTTTTTCGAAATCCCGGTCTGCTATCGCAGCGCGCGCGATGTCCAGATCGTGCGCTTGCTGATCGACCCACTTGGCGTAAAACGGTGATGTCTTGCGGCTGATCTCCATCGCTTCGGTCGAGCCGATGGCTTTGGGCCCGGATTCCGTGATGGCAACAACGACCTGCAGCGGCCATTCCGCCGACGTGCACAAAGACTGCACGACAACCGCGTCCTCCCGGTTCTCAAGCTCGACGAATCCGCCAAGCAGCGACCGCGCGGCCGACCCGGATGCCCTGCCCGCCAGGTTCGCCAGCACGTCCGCCGCCATAGTCCTGCCACTCGCGTGTGCACCTGCAACCGTGAGCGCGGCGAAAGACGACGCGGACGACGCAAGACCTGCGGCGATCGGAAAATTGCAGATGCTTGCGATGCGGGCCCTGGGGCGCGCCGTCCCCGCGACGCTGTCGAGGCAAGCGGACAGCCTCGGCAACATCTTCTCCTCGGGCCTACCGTTCACCGTCAGGACATCGTGATCGAGGGATGCATCGAACTCGACCTGCATGCGTGTATACAACTCTCGCAACGTCACCGAGATGGAACCCACAGCGGGCAGATTGCGTTCGACGTCTCGCTTGCCCCAGTACTTGATGAGCGCGATATTCGGCTGTGCGATTGCCGTTCCCTGCATGCCCGGATCGTCCTTCAAAGTGTTCGCAAAGGACGCGAATTATAGCCCAGCGGCGCGCGCGCACAGCGACTCGTTTCGGTGTAGGCTACATGACCCGACGACGCAGGAACCAGCACGTTGCCCCACCAGTTCAAAGACCGGATAGCGGACTACCAACGGCGCGTGGACGAGCGCCTGGACGAAGTGCTCCCGCCGGCATCCCTCGCGCCGGAACGACTTCACGATGCCATTCGCTATGCGGTCTTCAACGGCGGCAAGCGGGTACGGCCCTTGCTCGTTTACGCGGCCGGGGAATGCCTCGGCGTCGCCCCCGACCTGCTCGACGCGCCCGCCGTGGCCATCGAACTGATCCATGCATTCTCGCTTGTGCACGACGACCTGCCCGCCATGGATGACGACGATCTGCGTCGCGGCAAACCTACCGTGCATATCCGGTACGATGAAGCGACAGCGATACTCGCCGCCGATGCCCTGCAGCCGCTCGCCTTTTCCGTGCTGGCCCGCGTCCAGCGCACTTCGCCGGCTGCCAGGAATTCACTGGTCAGGCTTGTGGCGGACGCCTGTGGCTCCGTCGGTATGACGGGCGGCCAGTCCATCGACCTGGCAGCAGAAGGCAGGACGTTGACCGTTGCCGAACTCGAGCACATGTATGCGCTGAAAACCGGCGCGTTGATTCACGCGGCGATCGTTTGCGCTTGCCTGTTGCGTGAAGATCTCGATACGGCGAGTGCCTCGGCGCTCGACGCGTTCGGGCGGAATATCGGTATCGCCTTCCAGATCAAGGACGATATTCTCGATATCGAGGGCGAGACGCATATCATTGGCAAGCCGTCCGGTTCGGATGCGAAGCTCGGCAAAGCGACCTATCCCGCGCTGTTCGGCATCGACGCGTCCCGGGCGCGTTGTGACGCATTACTGCACAGCGCCATGGCAAACCTCGAGCCCTTCGGCGATGCGTCAGCCCCGCTTGAGTGGCTGGCGCGGTACATCGTCGAACGCGGGGAGTAGACGCCGGTGGCGCAGGCACGCAGTATTCTGCATGTCGATATGGACGCCTTCTACGCGTCGGTCGAGCAGCGCGACAACCCCGAGCTTCGCGGCAAAGCCCTCGTCGTGGGCGGCACGACCAATCGTGGTGTCGTAGCAGCGGCCAGCTACGAGGCACGCGAGTACGGAATTCGATCCGCGATGCCCATGCGCGAGGCCTATCGGCGGTGCCCGGATCTGTTGCGCGTACAACCGCGAATGGCGCACTACAAGACAGCGTCGCAACAGGTTTTCGAGATATTCAGGCGATTCACGCCGCTGGTTGAAGGCCTTTCTCTCGACGAGGCTTTTCTCGACATCACGGCAAGCGTGGCCCTGTTCGGAACGCCCGTGGAGATCGCGACAGCCATCAAACGCGAGATCCTTGAGACGACCGGGCTCACCGCATCCGTTGGCATCGCAGAGAACAAGCTGGTTGCCAAGATTGCGTCCGAGCTCGACAAGCCCGACGGGCTGACAATCATCCTGCCTGGCGACTACGAAGCGAAGCTGGACCCTCTGCCCGTGTCCGTCATCCCCGGCATAGGGCGTGAAACCCTGAAACGGCTGTCGGGTACGGCAATCAGCACGGTCCGGGATCTGAGAATGGCCGACGACCGGATCCTGGAGCCTGTCTTCGGCCGGTACACGCAGAAGACGCGCGAGCGTGCGTCGGGTATCGACAATCGGCCCGTCATGGCTTCCCGCGAGGAAAAATCCATCAGCGCCGAGGAGACTTTCGACACCGACCTCTCCGGCCGCGAAGACATGGATCGAGAGTTGCTGCGCCTGTCGGAACGCGTCGCCACGCGCCTGCGCCGGGCCATGCTCGCCGCAGGTACGGTGCAGATCAAGATTCGTCAATCGGACTTCAAGACCTTTACGCGCCAGCGACGCGTACATCCACCCGCCAACGGCACAGACCGGATTTACGTGATCGCCTGCGAACTGCTGGGTACCTGGCTGGCACGCAACCCGGACGCGAGGATCCGGCTGCTTGGTGTCGGGGCCAGCGACCTCGCGCCCGCCGCGCAACCGGACCTGTTTGCGGCCGGAGAGACGGCAACGGCCGTGGACAAGGCGGTCGACGAAATACGCGATCGTTTCGGCAAGAATGTTCTCGGCCGCGCGCGGACGCTTGATCGGCGCTAATTGAGGTAGAATCCGGGGTCCGTCTGGATTCCGGCAAGGAACCATGTACACGAGCTTCTTCGGACTCAACGAAAAACCCTTTTCGATAACGCCTGATCCGCGTTACCTGTTCCTGAGCGAACAGCACGGGGAAGCGCTCGCGCATCTCGTTTACGGCGTCACCGAGAGCGGCGGGTTTATTCAGCTGACGGGCGAAGTCGGCACGGGCAAGACCACGCTGGTTCGCTCGCTGCTGCTCAATCGTATGCCCGAGAATGCCGACGTTGCCGTGGTCCTGAATCCACAGTTGTCGGTTGTCGAATTCCTCGCGACAATCTGCGAAGAGCTGCACATCGAGGTGGTCCATAACAGGGGAAGCGTCAAGGCGCTGACCGATGCACTCAACCGGCATCTCCTGAAAGCGCACGCGGAAGGCCGGCGCACGATTCTCGTCGTCGACGAGGCGCAGAACCTCACTCCGGCCGTGCTTGAACAGGTGCGCCTGCTGACCAACCTGGAGACGGCCAAGCAGAAGCTGTTGCAGATAATCCTGATCGGCCAGGAAGAACTGCGCGACCTGCTGGACAGGAACGATTTGCGACAGCTTGCCCAGCGCATCACAGGGCGGTATCACCTCGAGCCGCTGTCCCGTGAGGAAACATCGCGCTACATCGAGCATCGGCTCAAAGTCGCGGGGGCGCTGGGCGAAGTATTCGACTCGGGAGCCAAGTCCGAGGTGTACCGGCTGTCTCAGGGTGTGCCGCGCCTTGTCAACGTCATTTGCGACCGCGCGCTGCTCGGCGGTTACGCCAAGGAACAACGGCGCATCAATGCGCGGCTGATCCGGCAGGCCGCGGCCGAGGTCAAAGGGCATCTCGAGTATTCGCCCTGGCTGCGGCGTACGGCGATTGCCGCCGGCATCGTCGGCGTGGCGCTTATCGCCGCGAGTGTCTGGTCGGTGATTCGCAACGACGGCATCTCGCGGCCCGGGATCGACGCCACCGCTCTGGCGGAGCCGACCGTTGAACGGGCAACGACCGAACCTGTTGCCAGCGCGCCGGAGCCGGTGGCCGAAACGGCCCTGGAAACGAACGCGACAGCAACGACGCCGGAGGAAGCCGAGCCCGAAGCAACCCTCGAGGACCAGTTGCAGCTTGCCGCCGAGTTGACGAGCACGGACTACGCGCTGGCCGCACTTTTCGAAACCTGGGGCCTCGAATACCGAAGCGGTGGACGCAGCGGCTGCGCGCAGGCCGGT
>JAOUNK010000028.1 GCA_029881015.1 Gammaproteobacteria bacterium
AGCACCAGGCAAATCGCACCGTCCGCAATTGCCGGTACCTCGTAAAGGCCTAATGGTTCGACAATCATCCGTGCCGACAAGACTTGATGAATCTGCAACGGATCCCGAAACTGCGCCAGCGGATTGCTCATTGCAGCGGCGCGGCTCTTCACAGCGACGTTGGCTACCTGGGTGCGCGTAGCATCAGTTTCATGGAAATATCGCTGTGCATCCATCGCGTACCAGGCGATCGGTGTCGCGCCGAATGGTGCCTGAAAGTCCGCGTCGCCGACAACGCGTAAACCGTTTAGCATCGCGCTGTCAGGATCTCCGCCGCTCGTGAACGCGGCGCCAAGCGCCAGCGCGACATCGGTGCGGCCGAGCTGAATATCCGCAGCGGCCTGATCGAAAGCCAGGCCGCCAGTGATGCCCATTTCCATAACCTGGGAAAGCTGCGCTGTACAACGCAGGCCCAACCGTGCGGCGACGTGCGTGGGAAAGCCCTGTTGCCGGGTGCTGGGCGACACCATTGTAAAGATCGCAGAACCGACATCGTCACTCGAGACCCCTGCTTCCCGCATCGCATCCAACGCAACGTCGCAGAGCAGGTCCTGCTCGGCGACGGGCGGACGAGCGCCGTATTGACGCGCGTACCGGCTGACAGGTGCAGCGACGGCGCCGATAATTGCGACATCGCGAAGGCTCACGTCTGGTCTGCTACGGCCACAAGTGTTCCGGTGAGATATTGATCGCGGACAACACGTTTCTTGATCTTGCCGCTGTCTTCTCGCGGTAAATGCCTGGCGAAAAAGTATTCCCGTGGAATCTTGTAGCTTGCGATGCGACTACGGAGCTGCGATACGATGTCATCGGCGTCCAGCGGCCCGTTCGAGTCAACCACGGCGACTAGCTTCTCACCGTAGTTCTTGTCCGGGATGCCGAACACGACGCAGTCGCGAACATTGTCGAGAGTTACCAGTACACTTTCGATTTCCGCCGGGTAGATATTGACGCCACCAGAAATGACCATGTCCGTCTTGCGATCGCTGATATACAGGAAGTCGTCTTCGTCAAGGTAGCCGATATCGCCAGTAGCAACATAATCGCCGCGCCGGGCAGACTCGGTCTTTGCCTGGTCCCGGTGGTAAACGAAACGGGTCGTCGCCTCCGAGCGGACGTATATCTCTCCAGCCTCGCCTATACCGCATCTGGAACCATCTTCGGCGATGATCTTCAGGTCGACGCCCGGCCCTGCGTGACCCACGGTACCGACATGAGACTGCCACTCCTCGCTGTTGCAGATCGTTGCAATACCGATCTCGGTCATTGCATAGTATTCATGAATCACCGGTCCCCACCAATTCAGCATACTTCGCTTGATGTCCGGAGGACACGGCGCTGCGCCATGCGAAACAAACCGCAAACTACTCACGTCGTATCTGTTCCGTACTTCAATCGGCAAATCGAGAAGCCTGACAAACATCGTCGGCACCATGTGCAAATGCGTGATTCCGTATTGCTGAATCAGGCTGAGCAATTCCTCCGCGTCAAATCGTGGTTGCAGGATCAGAAGTCCGCCGGAACGGACCACGTGCAAGCCGTAAGCATTGGGCGCGGAATGATACAGGGGGCCGCTCATTACCGAGCGAACCTCGGCTCGATCGAAACCCCACGCCGCGTTCGTTCGTTTCTGGATCGCCGCAACGACCTGTGGTGACGCGGACTTGCGCTTGACGCCCTTCGGCATCCCGGTTGTACCCGATGTGTAGAACATCGGTCCGGCGATACTTCGAGGCGCCTCCTGCCATTCTGCAAATGACGAGATCCATACGCGCCAGTCCGGAATGCCCCCAGGTATCTCGCATCGGTCATCCGCAATACCGTAGGCCGCTGCAATTTCATCCGGGGTACGTACGCCGATGACGACAACATTGCTGCAAACCGCGATTACGGACTCAGACATCAAGTCCGCGTGAGCGATGAGAACTTTGGCGCCACTGTCATCGAGAATATGCGCAATTTCGTCGGCGCTGAGATGCCAGTTGAGCGGCACCGGCGACGCTCCCAGCAATCCTGAGCCGAAAGTTGCTTCGAAAAATGCGAAATCGTTGCGCAGCAACAAAGCGACCTGGTCGCCCTGCCAAACCCCGAGATCATGCAGTGCCGAGGCGGCCTGCCGCGACCGAATATCGAGAACGTCGGGCGAAAGATATCGTTCGCCGCTGACGATCCCTGTCTTCTTCAGCACTTGCTTGTCATTACTTTCAGTCATAATCAACAGGCTTCACCGCTCACGCTTGCTGAGCTGTCATGCGTTTACATCGATGACGATTCGGCCGCGGACCTTGCCGGCCAGCAGTTCGCCGCCAAGATCCACGACGTTGCTCATCGGTTCGACACGGTATATCGAGGCAAGCAGGTCCAAATTCACGGTCTTGCCCAGCTTCTCCCATGCTCGCTGGCGCGCTTCGAGCGGCGCCATCACTGAATCAATGCCACGAAGCTGCACGCCGCGCAAAATGAACGGCATCATCGTGGTCGAGAGCTTTGGACTTCCTGCCAGGCCGCAGGCGGTCACTGCTCCGCCGTAGCGAGTCTGTGCGATCACGGTAGCAAGCATGTCACCACCTACGCAATCGACGCCACCGGCCCAGCGTTCGGACTCCAGTGCTTTGCTTTTGCGATTTAGTTCGTCCCGTTCGACGAGTTTCCTGGCTCCGAGCGCCTTGAGAAAAGACTCGTTTTCCTTCGCACGCCCCGTTGCGGCGACAACATCGAAACCCATTCGTGACAACAACATGACAGCTACGGATCCGACTCCGCCAGATGCTCCGGTCACGATGACCGGACCGTCACCCGGTTGCGTACCGTGCTCCAGCAGGCTCTGAACGCACAGCATCGCCGTATACCCGGCAGTGCCAATCGCCATGGTTTGTTCCAGTGTGAATTCGTCCGGTTTGCGAACCAGCCACTCCGCGCGAACGCGCATTTTCTGGGAGTAGCCACCCCAATGTGATTCCGAAAGCCCAAAGCCGTTGACTATGACCTTATCGCCTGCATGAAACTGCTGATTCTTCGACTCTACTACGGTACCGGCGAGATCGATTCCGCAAACCATGGGGAAAAAGCGGCAGATCGGACTCGCTCCAGTCAGGGCCAGGCCGTCTTTGTAATTCAGTGTCGAGTACGCGACTTCAACGAGAACATCATCGTCCGGAAGATCAGCTAGGCACAGCTCGCGAGGCGCTGCAATCGACCCACCGTCATGTTTGTTGGCCACTATCGCGGTGAAGCGGTCTATCATCGTCGCGTTACCTGATCGCAGATTGTGTCGGTATGAGTCCACGACATTATTGCATCCCGACCGTACCTGTTTATTGAATTGGCTGTAGCGGCTTTGCGATACGCTGACACAGTGGTCAGAGATTGGCGGCGTCTCGCGCCGCCTTCGGCGTTATGCCGAAATGCCGCTTGAATGCAGTTGTAAAGTTGCTCGAATATTCGTATCCAACTTCCAGTGCTATTTCCGTAACACTCATGTCTGTCGCCTCTATGAGTTTCTTTGCGAGTTCCATGCGCAGTTGCTGAGAGAAATCGAAAATCGTCGGGCCAAATACCTGCTTGAACGAACGCATCAGTTTCGCTTCGTTCAAGCCGACCGACTTGGCAAGTTCCGCGATCTTCGGCGGCTCGAGGAACTGTTCCTCGAGGATGCGGCGCGCGTTGTGGAGCTTCTCGATATCCCTGGCGGTCAAGCCGGAGTCGCGGCGTTCCTGTCCAGCTTCGATATCTATCAGCGACTGCAAGCCAAGCGAGAGCAGTTCGTAAGCCTTGGCCTCAGCGTAAAAACTCCGCAGAGAACCGGACAGCTCGCAGGCCAGAAGCGAAGCTGCGGCACGCGCCATATCGGCGCGCAGGGGCATTGTGAGTTGCGTCGAGCGCTGGACTTCATCCCGCAGAAAATCGCGAATGTCAGATGGCAGATCGGCAGCAATATCTGCAATGCGCGAGCCGAGGAACTTGCCGGTACACAGCAGTGTCACCGATTGTTCGTGCTGCCCGGCAAAAAACCACTCTCGCTTGTTAATACCGTCGGGGTGTAGCAGTAATGCGCAGCACCGGTCAGGGATGTCGATGCGTTCTTCTCCATCAAGGCGTGCCCGGCCTGTTCCGGAGAGCCGAAAGTGGAGCTTTAGAGTCGCACCTTCCGAGACCTTTATTGATGCGGGCTTTTCATGCCGAACATCACCGACAACCATGTCAAAACCATCGGCGATGTGAACGATGTCACGATAGCCAAATGCGCCGGCGATCTCCGGAATAAGGCGCATGCCGAGTTCGGGCAGAAACGGCTGCACGCTATCTAGCGCGTAGTAATCGCGGACGTCTTTCGCTGGCCGTTTTAGTTGCTTCTTTTCCGTCATTTTCGCGGGCGCAGTTCCGGCACGTGTCACCACAGTTTGCTACCGGGAAGAAGCCCTAGTCAATGAAAAGGCCACAATTAGGAAGCTCGACCGCCGAGATTCGCATCATTGACAGATACGTTTGAATAAGCGATAGACGAATCGCTGCGATACCGTGCGAAGACCGAACATGAGGATGTTGTGGATGGCGGACAGTACACAGGCCGATTGGGATTTCATAATCGTAGGCGGCGGAGCTGCCGGGTGTGCTTGCAAATCGCCTGTCGGCTGATCCGACCGTCAGGGTCTTGTTGCTGGAAGCGGGGCAGTCGGACGCGACTATCGCCAGCCTGGTGCCCGCAGCAATAGGATTTGTCATTGGCAGCAAGACCAGGAACTGGAATTATCAGTCGCTGCCGGACAGATCGCGCGCAAATCGCACCGAGTTGTGGCCTGCGGGACGCATGTTGGGCGGCGGTAGTTCGCTGAACGGAATGATGTTCGTGCGGGGACATCGCTGGGACTACGATCATTGGAGGGAACTCGGCAACGTCGGGTGGGGCTACGAAGACGTACTCCCGTATTTCAAGCGGATTGAGGACAACGAACGCGGTGCGGATGAATATCGGGGCACTGGCGGGCCAATGTCGGTTTCCGACGTACGAGTTCCTGATGTACTCACGGACGCGTTCGTTGCCGGCATGCAGGAGATCGGTGTCGAGCGCAATTACGACCTGAACGGCGCGGACGCTGAGGGAGTCGACTACTGCCAGGTCAACCAGAGACGCGGGCTTCGGCACAGCACGTCACGTGCTTACCTGTCACCCGCCAACAGACGGCGCAACCTCAAGGTGATGACCGGCGCAACAGTGAGGCGTGTTCTTTTTGAAGGGCCGGTTGCGAAACAAGTGGAATTTCTTCATCGCGGCAACCTGGAATCCGCGACTGCGCGACGTGGTATTGTCGTTGCCTGCGGAGCGATCGCGTCGCCAAAGCTATTGCTGCAATCTGGAGTCGGCGATGCTGCCGCACTTCAGAAACTCGGTATTGATGTCGTCGCAGACCGTAAAGGCGTTGGCAAGAATCTGCAAGAACACCCTGGCATAGTGATCAGCGCTCACGTCAATCGGCGTACGTTGACGAGTGATCGCAACCCGTTTCGCGCGATTCTGCACGGCCTGAACTACGTATTTCGCGGTCGCGGGCCATTGTCGAATCCCGTCGGTCATGCGCAGGCTTTTGTCCGTACGCGCAGCGGCCTGCAGGCGCCGAATGTTCAGATCATATTCTCACCCTTTTCCTACGATCACCATGAGGGAAGCGCAACGCCGTACACGAAGCCGGCAATCAACCTCGCTGTCGGATTGTGCCGGGTTGCCAGTCGCGGCGAAATACGGCTGGCGTCGGCCGACCCGGACGATCAGCCGCTAATCGATTACGCGTTGTTGGACGATGCCGACGATGTGCAGCAGATGATGGAGGGCGTGCGGTTTGCCCGCCGCCTGTACAAATCGAATACTTTCGGGCAGTACTTCAAAGACGAACGAAAACCAGGCATCGAGGTCGCGGGCGATGCAGATCTCGAGACGAGCATTCGGGAGGAGTCGTTTCTGATGTATCACCCATGCGGAACGTGCAAGATGGGGGCGGACGATGCGGCGGTCGTTGATGCGAATTTGCGCGTGCACGGCGTGCAGAATCTTTGGGTTGCCGATGCGTCAATTTTCCCAACCATTCCGGCAGGAAACATCAACGCGACGAGCATCATGGTGGGCGAGAAGGCGTCGGATCTCATCATCGCCGACGGAGGACGTCGCTGAGACATAGTCTTATGGATAATCACGCACAAATCGATTGGGCGGCGGAGGCGGCTGCAACGGAGCGCTCGACCCGGGTTTTCATTGGCGCGTCTGATCAGGAGCCCAATGGCACCAGGATCAAGCTACAGAACCCGGCGGATGGTCAGGCGGGACTTGATTATCGAGGCAGCAGCGAGCGCCAGATCGACGAAGCGGTGAAGGTGGCGAGGGATTCGCAGGGCGGCGGTCGATGGTGGAACATGCCTGCTGCGGCCCGACGCGCTTGCCTGGTTCGGTTGTCCGAACTAATGACGCAGAATGCCGCCACCCTTGCGATCCATGACTGCATGGACGTGGGTAAACCGATCTCCCTGGCGCAGACGGAGGCGCACATCGCGTCGAGCATGTGCCTGTACTTCGGCGAACTCGCCGACAAGCTTTACGCAGGGCGGATTGCGCCATCCGATCCTGGCTCGAACGCACTGCAGGTGCGTAAGCCACGTGGCGTCGTAGCAGCAATCGTGCCGTGGAATTTTCCGATCATCAACGCAACACTGAAGCTCGCGCCGGCATTGGCGGCCGGCAATTCAGTGCTGCTGAAGCCATCGGAGTTATCGCCCGGTTCTGCCCAGATTCTCGTTGGTCTGTGCCTGGAGGCAGGTATGCCGCCGGGTACGGTCAGCTTCTTGCCGGGGGACGGTGGCGTGGGGTCGGCGCTTGCACACCATGCCGGTGTCGATATGCTGACATTTACCGGTTCGACCGCTACCGGCAAGGCACTTATGCGGGCCGCCGGCGACAGCACGATAAAACCGTTGCTGCTCGAGTGTGGCGGCAAATCGCCGGAGTTGGTGTTCGAAGACGCCAGGCATCTGGGTGTCAATGCCTTGGCTTCCGCCATCATTGGCGGCTGCATGGCCAACCAGGGGCAGCTGTGTGTGGCCCGAAGCCGACTCTACGTGCAAGAGTCGCTGTACGACGAGCTTGTGACCGAAATACGCAGCCAACTCGAGGCAATGAAGCCTGGTGTACCACTCGATGCAGCGACGACTTTCGGTCCACTGGCAAGCCCGAACCAGCTAAGCCGCGTTCTGGAGTTGATCGAGAGCGGCGTGAACGACGGTGCCAATCTGCTGGTGGATGGGCGTGAAGCTAGCAGGCCCAATGACGGCGGCTGCTATCTTGCCCCATCACTGTTTGCGAATACCGACCCGTCAATGCGAATCCATCGCGAAGAAATTTTCGGACCTGTTCTCTCCGTCGCGAGCTTCGCCAACGAAGCCGAAGCGGTCGAGCTGGCAAATTCGACGGACTACGGTCTCGCGGCAACCGCCTGGACTACGGACCTCGGACGATCCCAGCGCCTGATCAGAAAAATCGAAACCGGAGGATTGCAGATTCGATCGACGGCGGATCAACGATTCGGCGCAGGATGGGGACGCGAGGGCGAACCGGCCGGTCAATCCGGCTTCGGAATCGAAGGCGGACAGCTAGGCGTCTATAGCTATACCAGAGTGCAGTGGATCCAGTTCGACTTTGCGCTCGATGAAGCGGATTAGCTGACGCCGGGAAAATCATGAAACAGGTTTTCGGGGTCCCAGTGATTGCGGATGTCGCGTAACCGCTTCCAGTTCTCGGTACTGTAACAGGCCTTCACTCTATCCGGGTCGTTTGCAGCATTGATTTCATTGATGTAGTGGCCTACCGCGTGCTTATCGAGGCTTGAGCACATCCTGTTTAGCCAGGCGACGTTGGCATCGTCCGTGTCGCCATCGTTCCATACACCGTATATGCCGATGTAGGTGTTGCCTGCGGCTGAGAATGCGCCGTTGCCGTCGATAGCCGGTGCCAGCTTTGGCTGCACTACGACGTGTGAATGCCCGGCTGGCGCCTTCATGAACTCCGCCGCGATGCCGCGCACCGCCTCCGCGCGATCATTGGTCCACGCGTTCTCCACTGCGAAACGGCCGAAGCCAAACCCGCGCCGCCAGTCCATGCTGTCGCTGAACAACTTTTCAAACGATTCGGCCACAGCAGGCATACTAACTACGCTTTGATCGGCTGCCGGTATTGCTGCAATTGCGTCGAGCGTCGAGTGCGCGCCGTCCAGCGAATCCGCGTAAATCTGCGCGCGCACCGCAATCGCTTTGCGCATGTCTGGCGGTGCATCGGGCGGCGCCTGGGGGTTGTGTAGCATTAGCGCGAGCAGCTCTGTGTTTGCTGGAGACAACGCGACAATCTCGTCGAGCAAATCCAATGCAATGTCCAGCAGTGCGAGCGGAAAGACGTAGGTCGCCGAAAAAACGTTCGCGGGGCGACGATAAGTTTTCAGGTGCAGTTCGGTGACCACTCCGGGCAGTGCGCCGCCCCCGCCGCGCATTGCCCATAGCAGATCGGGATGTGACTTCTCGCCAACGCGCAGGACTTCGCCCTCCGCGGTAACGACGGTTCCGCCCAGAATATTGTTGCAGGCCATGCCACCCCACTCGTCACCGTTCAGTCCGAGCCCGCCGCCGAGCGCGTATCCACCCAACGGAACGGTTGCGCAATGAGCGACCGGGAATGCCTGGTCGTGCTTCTCGAGTGCCGCCATAATGTCCCTTGCCCACATGGACGGGCCGATTCGGGCTGTGCCGGCATCGGGTTGAACGTCAACCTGTTTGAAATTTGCGAGATCAATGAGCATGCCTTCGTCGCGCAGGCTGGCGCCCCAGATGTTGTGCCCGCCAGAGCGCATACTGACTTTCATTCCCGCGCCACATGCAAAACGTACCGCGGCAGCCACATCGCCTGTATCGACAGGACGCAAGATCATCTCCGGAAACCGGTCGGGCTTTCGCATCTGCCAAACCATGCCCTGACGCCAGGATTCGTAAGCTGCGTCGCCCTTTTCAATGATCCGACCACGGAAGCCGTCAATTCGCGCTCGTGGAGTGCTTCGTGGCGCTGTGGCGACACCGCCGGTATCGGTCCTGGAGCAGGCCGAAAGCCAGGCGGACCCGCTCGCCAGGCCGGCCATTGAGGCGATCAGGATGTTGCGCCGGGAAATAGTTTTCATCGTCTGCTCCGCCAGTGGCTCATGTATTGTAGCCAAAGCCGGGTGGGTTACATTATGAGAATCGCCATGCGGGGATTTGCGATCGCTCCATTGCATAAACCCGTACACTCGGCGCATAAGCCGCGGACGTAGTCCGGGCCGTAGTATAGAAAACTGACGTTCTCGGGGGCGACGACAATGACAGTGTTCAAACGGCGAGCGGCCGCCGCTGTACTGGCATCGATGCTAATCGCGGCGTGTGGCGACGAAAGAGGGACTACCGCCGGGCCGACAAATCTTGCTCACGACTTTCAGACTCGGTACATAGATCCCTATGTGGCCGGCGATGTTGAACTGTGGTTACAGGTTTTCGCCGATGATGCCGTGGCGCTTCACAACGGGTTGCCGGCGCTCGAAGGCAAACCAGCGATCCGCGGCTTTGGAAATGCCGTCGCGCAGAACTTTCGCATCGAACGGCTTGATGCCACCGTGGACGAAATACGGCGCGATGGAAACTGGGCCTATACACGGGGTCATTTCATTGCGGATTTCGCAGCCCGGTCGACAACGGCACCGCCTGGCGTGGCGGGTGAGCGGCGTGGCAAGTTCCTGCTGATCTGGGAGCAGCAGCCAGGCGGAGAATGGCTCGTCATAACCGACATGGGCAACAGCATCGACTCTCCGTCGGAACAGGAATGATGCGTCAATGCTGCCGATGGCTCGCTGCGCTGCTCGCTGCACTGGTGTTGTGCGGCGAAGCGGAGTCGAGCGAGGCCCTGTATTTTCCCTGCCGGTCATGCCATGGCGACAATGGCGGTGGAAATGAAGCAATGGGCGCACCGGCTATTGCCGCGATGGATGCCAAGTACCTCGCTCGCCAGTTGCGGAATTTTCGCGACGGCAAGCGCGGCATGTCATTGGATGACCCGGAAGGCCGGCAGATGAACCTGATAATGACGATACTTACGGATGACGAGGAGATCGATCAGCTCGCAAGGTTCGTAGAGGCCATGCCGCCAACCATGCCGTTGAGAACGCTGCCAGCGCCCGCGGCGGATGTCGCATCGCTGTACCAGGCTTGCGCCATCTGTCACGGCGCGGATGGGGAAGGTCGAGACGAGATGAATGCACCGGCACTGGCACGGCTGGATGACTGGTACATAAGCGCGCAGCTAAGAAAATTTCGTGACGGTATTCGAGGCGCCGCGGCTGGCGACATGTTGGGTGCTCAGATGCGAGCCTCGGTTTCTAACTTGGACAACAGAAGCATGGACAAGCTTGCAGCGAGCATCGTGCGTCTCGCATCCGACTGAAACGAACGATTCGAAGGTATTCTGAAAATGAAAGTAACGGTAATCGGCGGTGGCCATGGTTGTTTCGCAGCGGCGGCAGAATTTGCAGAGAAGGGCCACGATGTTTGCTGGTGGCGCCGCGATGCTGCTGCGCACCGTGCAGTCAAGGATGCCGGCGGGCTGCAGGTCAAGGATCGCAACGGCTCCCGGCATGTGCCGATTAGCAACCTGACATCCGATCTCCGCGCGGCGGTTAGCGGCGCCGAGGTAATCGTCATTCCGTTGCCGGCGACCACGCACGAAGACCTGGCGGAGAAGATGGCGGGGCTATTTGAGTCCGGCCAGGTGGTGTATCTGCCGCCAGGTACATTCGGCAGCTACCTGTTCGCCAGGAAGTTGCAACAAGTTCAACCTGGCGTCGACGTCAGCTTCGCCGAGACCGGCACACTGCCGTACCTGGCGCGAAAACACGGCCCCGCGGAAGTCGTGGTCAGCGGCTATGCGACCCGACTGCCGACCGGAGTCTTTCCGGCAAGAAATTCTGAACATGCGTTCGCGGCACTCGAACAGGTGTACCCGGCCGTCGAACGCTGTGAAGATGCGCTCAGCGGCGCGCTGATGAACGCGGGCCCGATCATTCATCCACCGCTTATCCTGATGAATGCAGGCCCGCTGGAACACTTTGAGACATGGGACATTCACAACGAGGGAACACAACCCTCAATCCGGCGAGTAACAGACAGTCTCGACCAGGAGCGAATCGATCTGCGCAAGACGTTGGGCTACAAGGCGCCGCATTTTCCGCTGAAAGACCACTATGCTCAGGAAGGTGATGAATGGATGTATGGCCGTGCAGCTCACGACGAACTGACCGACAGTGGTGACTGGCGCGAGGATATCGACCTTCGTACACATCGGTATATGCTTGAGGATACTGCGATCGGGTTATCGTTCTTCTCGTCCGTCGGTCGATGGGCCGGGCAACCGATGCACATTGCGGAAGGAATGCTTGCCATCGCCAGCGCAATCACCGGCACCAATCTCTACGCCAGCGGCCGTACTTTCGAATCGCTCGGCCTCGCGAACAAGTCGGTTGCCGAGGTCCAGGAGATCCTGCAGAAAGGGTACACGAACTAGCAATGGCTGGTGAACGCATAGCCGTTGTCGGCGCCGGCAGGATGGGGCGGGGAATCGCGCAATCGTATGCGCTTGCCGGCGCGGAGGTGCTGCTGGTTGACCTGAAAGAACGCGGTATCGAGGACTTTGAGGCTCTGACACAAGGCGTCCTCGCGGATATTTCGGCCGACCTCGAATTCGCGGTCGAGGCCGGCTATCTCGACGCGAATCAGATTGGCGCTATTCTTTCGCGTGTCCTAACTGTAACCGGAGACTCGAGCGCTGTAGACGAAAGCCCCATCTCAATCGCCTACGAAGCTCTGCCAGAAACGCTCGAACTCAAACGACAGGCGTTCGACTGGGTCAACGAGCGACTTTCGAAGCAGGTCGTCGTTGCATCGACGACATCGACGCTGGATGTCGATGAGCTCAGTGCCATGGTGAGTAATCCACAGCGTTTTCTGAATGCCCATTGGCTCAACCCGGCTCACCTGATGCCGCTTGTAGAAGTGGCTGTTGGCAAGACAACGACAGAGTCGGCTTACGAAACGGTCCGTGATTCGTTACAGGCGATCGGCAAGGTACCGGTGCGCTGCACCGCGTCACCAGGATATATCGTGCCCCGAATTCAGGCGCTGGCCATGAACGAGGCCGCGAGGCTGGTTGAGGAAGGTGTCGCGACCGCGGAAGACATCGATACAGCAGTTCGGGTCGGGTTCGGACTACGATTCGCCGTGCTTGGGCTGCTCGAATTCATCGACTGGGGCGGCAACGACATTTTGTATCATGCCTCCAGGCATATGTCGCGCACAATTGATGATGCACGGTACGCGACACCTGGCATCGTCGAGCAGAACATGAAATCGGGAAAGAACGGATTACGCGAACGGGCCGGTTTCTATGCGTATGAGGACATGGACATTGAACAATATCGCAGGGACCGACTCGGTCGGTTTCTCGATCTTGTCGAATATTCGGGTTTGTTGCCGGCTGGCTTAAGACGACGGAAGGACCAGAGCAGATGAGCAAGTTTATAGCAGCGGCCGTGCAGTGGACGCCGGTGGTGCACGACGCAAAACGCGGTGCGCAGAAAGCCTGCGAGGCGATTGCGGAGGCCGCCGGGAAGGGCGCAAGGCTGGTGGTGTTTCCGGAATTGTGGCTACAGGGATACCCGTATTATGCGGGCATCCAAATGAGCTCGCCGGTTTACCTTGCCTGGCGCGACGTCTATTACAATGCCGCGATTTCGGTCGACGGGCCGGAGATGGCGTCTATCAGGAAAGCGGCAGCAAAACACAAGTGCTGTGTCGTGATGAGTGCACACGAGCGCGAAGGCGGGACGCTCTATAACTCGCAGATGTTTATCGCCGACGACGGATCGCTGCTTGGTTGTCACCGCAAACTGATACCGACTCAGACAGAGAGGATGGTGCACGGCCGCGGCGACGGCTCGGACCTGGATGTCTACGAGACGTCAATCGGCCGGCTCGGCGGATTGTTGTGTTTCGAGCACCATATGGCACCGGCGCGATATGCATTGTGCACGCTACATTGCCAGGTACATGCCGCGGCATGGCCCGGTTTCGAATTCCTGCATCCGATAGTCGATGCCAACTCGCGCCAACTTGCGGTCGAGAACGGTTGCTTCGTAATCGTTGCTCGCGACGTCCTTGATCCGTCTCGAATCGCGGACGGTATGCCAGGCGTTGGTGACGAAGGCCATCACTGGGAAATGCACGGCGGCAGCGCAATCATCTCTCCCATGGGCGAGTATATCGTCGAGCCGGTTCTTGACAAGGAAACTATTATTACGGCGGAAATCGATCTCGCGGCTTGTTCTCTGTCGAAGTGGTTCGTGGACGGTGCCGGCCACTATGCTCGGCCGGATGTCTTTCAATTGCGTTGGGACCGACGCCCGAAAAAGCCGCTGGAGCTGATTGAGTGACAAGCGCCGGAGTGCAAGCTTACTTTCGTGAGAATTTCGCGGATGCCAGAGAATTGTTCGTCTCGATTGCCGGAGATTCCGGCTTGCATGTCGCATCACATCAGCACCCTCTAGCTGGTCCGGATGGCGAAACATTGTCTACTGACGCCGTCACAATCGGCGAGCCGGATGCGGAAAACCTTGTCGTACTGATTTCCGGCACCCACGGTGTCGAGACGCTCTGCGGATCAGCGTGCCAGTCGCTGTACCTGGCAAAGCGCGAGTGGCAAAAGTTGCCGGTCAACACGACGGTTCTGATAATTCACGCTATCAACCCGTGGGGTGCGGCACATATACGCAGGAATAACGAAGACAATGTCGACCTTGGGCGCAACTTCATGAATTTCGATGCACCGCTGCCAAAAAATGCGAAATACGAAGCGCTACGGGCTGCCATCGATTGTCCGGAGTTTCGTGGTGCGGAGCGGGATCGTGCCGACAATATCCATACCCGGTATATTGCAAGCAACAGCATCAATGACTACGTCGATGCAATCATGGGCGGGCAGTACGAGTACTCAAACGGATTTGCGTACGGAGGTAATGCGCCGGTCTGGTCCAATCGACTGCTGAGGAATCTGCTGGCCCCCTACGCAAGGTCAGCACGGAAAGTCCGTGTTGTCGAGTATCACAGTGGACTTGGGCCGTACGGCTACGGGGCGGCGGTGACAATGCAGGTCAATGAGGACCTGCAGCGCGTGCAGTCAATATACGGACGCTGGGTCGATGCGCCGAACGATACGAGTGAAAAGCATAAGGAACGGTTTCACAAGGTCCAGGGTACGCCCTACGACGGTATTCGGGAAACGCTTGCCGACGCGGAGCTAAGCGCAATCGTTGTCGAGTTCGGAACCTACCCGCCCTTCGAAAGCCTGCGAGCTTTGCTCGACGATCATTGGTTGACGCAGAGTGGCGATCCGGCGTCCGCAATGGGCCGCGAGATCAAGCAGCGAATCCTTGAGTACCATTACCCTGCCGATCCTGACTGGAGGCAGGCAATCGCCGATCGTTCCGCGCAGATTATCGATCAGACCTTTCGCGGCCTGGGATGACATGACTCAGGCGATCACGTTACGAGACGTTCAGGCGACGGCACGCCTGATTCAATCCTATATTCGCCGCACGCCGGTCGCCGACTGGGTCGGCCTTCAGCTCATGAAGGTCTTGCCGGAGGGAACGACGGTCGTCGCGAAATTGGAAATCTTCCAGCACTCCGGAACGTTCAAGGCGCGCGGTGCATTGTCAAACATCCTGCGATTGACCGATAGGCAAAAAGCGAACGGTATAACGGCTATGAGCGCAGGCAATCACGCCGTTGCAGTGGCTTACGCTGCCGCTGCCGCCGGTGTCGATGCGAAGCTTGTCATGCAAAGCTCAGCCAATCCGGCACGGATAGAGATGGCAAGATCTTTCGGCGCTCGATTGCTTATTGCCGAAGACGGGCCCACCGGTTTTGCCATGGCAGAAGAAATTGCGAAGAACGAGAATCGGGCGTTCATTCACCCTTTCGACGGCGCCGATACGGCGCGCGGAACAGCAACGCTCGGGCAGGAGTTCAATGAGCAGGTTGGCGACGTCGATGTGCTGATCATCGCAATTGGTGGCGGCGCACTGGCCGGCGGCGTCTCTGCGGTCACAAAATTGCTGAATCCGAATTGCCACATAATCGGCGTGGAACCCTTTGGCGCGGACAGCATGTATCGAAGCTTCAAGTCCGGCAAGGCTGAAACGATCGGTGTTCCCAAGACTATTGCGGACAGCCTTGGGCCGCCTATGACACTGCCCTATCCATTCGAGCTGTGTCGTAACAACGTCGACGACATCGTTCGTGTGACGGACGAAGAACTCAAGGAGGCGATGCGTCTGATTTTCAATGACCTGAAATTGGCAGTCGAGCCGGCTTGCGCCGCGACGACAGCAGCATTGCTCAAGGTTGCATTATCGCACGCCGGCAAGCGTATCGGGATTGTGCTTTGCGGCTCAAACATCGACTGGCAAACCTATCGGAGCTACGTGGACGACGCCAACGCAACGAGCGCATCGACCTGATGCTCTGGCGTCGCCCAGGACGTAACAAAGCGGACGACGGAGAGATCGTTGTCGAGTTTCTTCCAGGCGTACAGTTCGAAACTTTGCTGCAGTCTTTCGATCACTCGATCCGGCAAAATTGCAAACACCATATTGCTCTCGGCCGAAACATATAGTCTGTAGTCTGCGGCACGAATGCCCTCGGCGAGCTTACGCGCCATGGCGCAAGCGTGCCGCGACAATTCAAAGAACAGGTCGTCTGAGAAGAGGCTCAGGAATTGAACACCGGCGAGTCGACTTTTCGCCAGGACGGCACCGCGCTGCCGCAAGATGGTTGCGAAGTCGCTCCGAAGGCCGGCATTCGAAATAACGATTGCTTCCGCTGCCAGGCCGCCGGCTTTCGTACCGCCGATCCAGAACACGTCCGTGAGTTCGGCGATATCGGTGAGACTCAAATCATCGGTAGATACGAGCGCTGCGCCCAGACGAGCACCATCGAGCCATAGCAGGAGGTCGTTAGACCGGCATGTCTCCGACAAGGTACGCAGTTCGGCCAGCGTGTACACCGTACCGAATTCGGTGGCATTGGAAATGTAGACGCAGCGCGGCACTGTGCCGAATGGCGATTCGCGCAGGTGCTGCAACGCCGTATCCAGCGCATCCTCCGTCATCTTGCCATCTCGCGCCGGGACCTTGATTAGCTGTCGGCCGAGCGCATCGATTGCACCGGCTTCGCTGCTAACGATGTGGCCAATGTCAGTCGTAATTATCGATTCATGCGATCTAGTGATCGCTGCAGCGATGCAGATATTAGCGATCGTGCCGGAGGCCACGAAATGAATCGCCAAGTCGGGCTGACCGGATTTTCGCAGCAACAGTTGACGTGCTTGCTCGGAATGCTCATCCAGACCGTACGGTTCCTGCTGACCCGTATTTGCTGCCATCAAAGCCTCAAGTATCCGCGGATGACAGCCTTCGCTGTAGTCGTCGACGAACCGGTACTTCTTCATCATAAATTTTTTCCGCGGCCAGCTTGCCGACCATCTTCCCATCCGGCCGGTGGACGGGCGGCGCGAGAAGGAGGGTATTCAGCCACGGCTGATTCAACTACCTCGGCACCCCAACCGGGTCCGTCAGGAATTACGTAGTCGCCGTCCTCGATCTTGCCGGGCCTGGTCACGAGCAAGTTCTTCCATGGCACATCGTCGACCTCCAACTCCATGGTCTGGACGTTTGGCACTGCCGCACAGAAGTGTGCGCTCATGAGATTGCAGAGCGGGCCGGTAAAATTATGTGGCGCAGTATTAATCTCGTACGTTTCTGCCATCGCTGCGATACGCACCGCTTCCGCGAGTCCATTCCACGGTATGTCAACG
>JAOUNK010000284.1 GCA_029881015.1 Gammaproteobacteria bacterium
GAGGCGTACACGGTGGAGATGGACCTCACCGAGAAACTGCAGCGCATCTATTACTTTGCGCGGCGGATGGCGAGGACCGTCACCGAGGAAGAATGGCGCGCCCGAGAGGATTCGAACCTCTGACCCCCAGATTAGGAATCTGGTGCTCTATCCGACTGAGCTACGGGCGCGGACGGGCAATTCTAGCAGACCGGGATCAGCCTGCAATTAACGTATAATGTGCGGATGCAGGGAATCGTTCTTCGTACGCTTATTTCGATGCTGGGCCTGTTCCTGGCGTCGCGCATTGTACCTGGCGTCTCGATAGAGGGCGCCGGCACATTTATCCTGGCTGCGCTGCTTCTCGGTGTGGTCAACGCGTTGGTGCGGCCGGTCGCGTTCATCATGACCCTGCCGCTGACTGTCATCACGCTTGGCCTATTCCTGTTCGTGCTGAATGCCGGTATGTTCGGCCTCGTCGCGGCGCTGCTCGACAACTTTACCGTGTCCGGATTCTGGGCGGCGATCTTCGGCGCCATCATTGTCAGTATCTCCAGTACCATTGCGTCCTGGTTCATTGGCCCCAGCGGCCGCTACGAGATTTTCGTCGTGAGGCGTCGCTGAAACACCGGAGAGAACGTTGAGCCTGCAACATCGCCTTGTCGAATACCAAGACGGCGACGCGGTCCTCGAGGGCCGTATTGCCTGGGATGACCGCTCTGCCGGCCCTCGCCCCGGCGTTCTCGTGGCACATGCCTGGCGTGGCCGCAGCGAGTTCGAGGACGGCAAGGCAGACAGCCTGGCTGGCCTCGGCTACGCCGCGTTCTCAATAGACCTGTATGGCAAGGGCGTGCGCGGCCGCAACCCGACCGAGAACAGCGCACTGATGCAGCCGTTCCTGGACGATCGCGAGATGCTGCAAGCCCGGCTGCTGGTCTCGCTGAATGAACTGCGCCGGCAACCCGAGGTTGATGCCGGGCGTGTCGCGGCAATCGGATTTTGCTTCGGTGGCCTGTGCGTTCTCGACATCGCACGTACCGGAGAGAACCTGGCTGGCGTTGCCAGCTTCCACGGCCTGTTCGCCGCACCGGGCAATACGTCCGGCAATGCGATCGCCGCAAAGGTGCTCGTGCTGCATGGCTGGGACGATCCAATGGCCCCGCCGGACGAGGTAAAGTCGCTTGCGGCCGAGCTGACGTCAATGGGCGCTGACTGGCAGCTGCATGCGTATGGCAATACCATGCATGCGTTCACCAACCCCGCTGCGTGTGACCGCAAATTGGGAACGGTGTATGACGCGGCCGCCGATCGACGGTCGTGGCTGGCCATGACAAATTTCCTCGATGAATCGTTTAACGGGCAGTGACCCGGGAGTATGAATGTGAAAAATTACCAACTGCCGCTCGCGGTACTATTTGGCGTTTTGCTGACGGCGTGTTCAGCCGAACAGGTCCCGCAGGAAGAAGCGGCGGTAGACACCGCTGATGCCACATCGTCTGTCGTCATCGAAGCGGCCGGGGGCAACCCGAACGCGGAGCAGGCATCCCTTGAGATTACCGGCGACTACATGCGCGGCATCGTCGCCGAGATCAGTAGCGACAGTTATGAGGGGCGCGGCCCCGGAAGTCGCGGTGACGCGGCGGCCCGGGAGTACCTCGCGACTCGCATGGAAGAGCTCGGCCTGGAGCCGGGTGCCGCGGACGGTAGCTGGGAACAGGCCTTCGACCTCGTTGGCATCGATTCTGCCCAGCCCGCGACCTGGACGTTTGACGGCCATGGCAAGTCGCTCACGCTCGCGCAATGGGACCAGTTCATCGTCAGTAGCGGTGTGCAGGAGCCGCGTGCCGGGTTCGACGATGCCGAGATCGTGTTCGTCGGCTACGGCATCCAGGCGCCGGAATACGACTGGGACGACTACAAGGGCATGGACCTCAAGGGCAAGGTTCTGCTCATGATGAACAACGACCCTGACTGGGACCCGGAGCTGTTCGGTGGTGAGACGCGTCTCTGGTATGGCCGCTGGGACTACAAGTACCTTAGCGCTGCCCGCCAGGGCGCGATCGGGGCCATTATCATCCACACATCGCCGTCGGCCGGTTATCCCTGGCAGGTCGTACAGACATCCTGGACGGGTGTGCAGTTCGAATTGCCCGCCGGAGACGAGCCGCGCAGCCAGGTCAATGCATGGCTTACAGAAGATACGGCGCGCGAACTCGTGGCGATGGCGGGCCTCGACCTGGACGTGCTGCGCGAGGCTGCCTATAACCGCGATTTTGAGCCCGTGCCGCTGGGCGTTTCCACGTCGCTTGCAATGGATGTCGATATCCAGCGCGTGCAGTCTGCAAACGTATTGGGCCTGATTCCGGGAAGCGATCCGCTACTCAAGGACGAGGTTGTGGTGTACACCGCGCATCACGATCACCTGGGAATCGGGACGCCTAACGAAGACGGCGATGCGATTTACAACGGCGCGATGGACAACGCGACAGGTGTTGCCCAGGTGATGGCTATTGCCAGAGCAATCAAGGCGCTGCCGGAGGCGCCGCGACGGTCGATTCTCATCAACCTGGTCGGTGCCGAGGAGCAGGGTTTACTGGGGTCGGAGTACTATGCGGCCAACCCGACGTTTCCGCCCGGGAAGATCGCCGCTAACTTGAACTACGACGGCGGCAATATCTGGGGTCATACTCACGATGTGACGTTCGTCGGGCTCGGCAAATCCACCGTTGATGAAATCGTTACGCTGGTCGCCGGCGAGCAGGGACGGGTCGTCAAGCCCGACCAGTTTGCCGACAAGGGGTACTTCTATCGTTCCGATCAATTCAGTTTTGCAAAGATTGGCGTACCCGCCATGTATCTCGACACCGGCACGGATTTCGTCGACAGACCGCCCGAGTGGGGCCGTGAGCAGCAGGAACACTACACCGAGGTGAACTACCACCAGCCTTCAGATGAGTACAGCCCGTCATGGACTTTCGATGGCATGGTGGATGACGCGCTACTCGGTTTCTGGACCGGACTCGCTATCGCAAACGCCGACGAGAAACCGACCTGGAACCCGGGCGACGAGTTCGAGGCCGCCCGCATCGAAGCGTTGCGGGCACTGGAAGAGTAGGGTATTTCCCTAGCTGGAGACGCTGGTCGAGTTGCGGCCGGCGTCTTTGGCGCGGTACAACGCTTCGTCGGCACGGTGCAACCAGTCGTTGCCATCCTCGCCCTGTTTGATCTCGGCAACGCCCAGTGAGATCGTAACCTCGTGATCGGGGACGAGTTCATTTGCATCGACCAGCGTGCGAAGTTGCTCGGCTAAAAGCACAGCTCGTTCCAGGTCGGCGCCTTCGAGAATCACGACAAACTCCTCGCCGCCGATTCGATAGAGGCTGTCCGTTACGCGAATGCGCAGGTCGATGATCTCGGTCACCCGCTTCAGGATCTGGTCCCCGACGGCATGACCGTACAGATCGTTCACTCGCTTGAAATGATCGAGATCGATCAGTATCAGGGACGCGACGAGACCTGAGCGACGGAACGCATTCACGACCTCTGTTAGCTTTGCTTCGAGTCCGCGCCGGTTGCCCGCCCCCGTAAGCGGATCCTTGGTTGCAAGTACAAGCAGCTGTTCTCGCTGCCGGCTCGTGATTAGCGAAAATGCCAGGGCGAAGGCGCAGGTTACGATGACGGTAATGACAATGGTGCCGGATTCGTGAGAGCTGTTCGCCGGCAGCACGGCCGGGGCTAGCGCCGCAAGTGTGATCACGGCGCCGATCGCGGCCTCGCGAGGTTGCACCAGGTAGAACACGGCCATGAGTGCCGGGAAGACCCAGTAAACCTGAGCAGGCCCGTTGACGTAGACCGTCGAAACAACACCGCTCATACACAGAAAGGCGATGGCGATACTCGCGACCCGGACGCGTTGCGTACGATAAACATAGGTGCCGAGTGCCACGAAGCCCGTGACGACGACAGTGTCGATGACAGCGGCGGTCCATTCCTGTTGCATGAATCGCCGGATCGCGAACGGCAACACACCAAGTGCGCCGGCTGCGCTCAGGATGAGCGGCAAGAATGTCTCAACAGACCCGCGATTGGGGTTCGAACGCACGATGTAACGCCAGGCGTCCATTCCCGAATAGAACCGTCTCATGAGGCTGAGAGTAACTCAGGAACGCCTGAAACGGCTGAAGAATCCACCTTTTTTCTCTTCTTCATCGTCGTCGTCGAACGCAGAACGTGCCTGCCGCTCGGAAATCGGTGGCCTCACGTTCAGTGCCTTCAGCGTTTGCGTCATGGACGTGTTGATCTGGTCCTCGATCGGCTCTGGTGTTGCCGTCGGCGGGACCGGCGACGGGATGGGCGCCGGCGCGTTCTCGGGTTCTCGCAAGGACGGGGGCAGTTCGGCATTGAGCGCGCGTACCGTTTTCAGTCTTTGCGACGCGGAAAGATCGAGGCCGGCTTCGCCGCCGTGCTCGCGCGCATGCAGCGCTATTTCCACTGCCGGTTGTTCATCGAAGACCGGTTTATCGGCGACCGGCTCAGCGCCAGGAACCGGCGCTGCCGATGGCGCCATGGTGCCGGCGGCCGTTTCGAACAGCTCCAGGTCGCCG
>JAOUNK010000285.1 GCA_029881015.1 Gammaproteobacteria bacterium
ACGGCGTTGCTTACGGACGTGTACATTGTTTCGAGCTGCGCTGAAAGATCGAGCGCCCTGTTAGCCTCGTCCGCTTTGCATGCGTCTTCGAGTTGACTTGCTGCTCTTGCGAATTCAAGTGCGCCGACGCTGCTGCTGCTGGACTTCAATGCGTGTGCTGACGCACGCAATGTCGAGAGACACCTTTTCCTGCGGCCCTCACCCAAATCGTTGACCAGGCGCTCTGATCCGCGCAAAAACGTCTCCAGTACCCGCGCGACGACGTCTGGCCGCTCCTCAGATTGCAGGCGTCGAATGCTTTCGAGCGCGCCCCCATCAAGCTCGACTGCGTCGGCCGGAGTATTTGCGTCAGACCCAGGCGTTCCGACATCGCGTTGCCGACTTGGAGTTGCGGTCCAACGCTCCACGACGTTCTGCAATACGTCGAGGACGTACGGTTTGCTCAGGAAATCATCCATTCCGGCACTCTTGCATGCCGCACCGATCTCGTCCGATGCGCTCGCCGACAAGCCGACGATAGGTGTCCTGGAATCGCCCCGCTCCCAATCACGAATCAAGCGGGTTGCCTCATAGCCGTCCATGTTCGGCATCTGCGCGTCCATCAGGATCAGGTCGTAGTTCTCAGTCGTCGCTTTTGCAATACCGCGGCGCCCATCGGAAGCGACCGTGACGTCGCAACCGATCTCCGTCAGCATGCCCTCCGCAACAAGCTGGTTGACCATGTTGTCTTCTATGACGAGCACCCGCGGCCTCCGCTGCCTCGCCAGCAGGGGTGATATGTCGGTGGGCTCGCGCGACGGCCCGCACGTGGCACAGATCGCGTCCATCAGGGCGTTCCAGCGAATCGGTTTACGAATCACATGAGCACGGTGCCCGCCACCCACGGTGAACTCCTCAACGGTTTCCGGTTTCCGACTCATGAAGATCGATCGAACTTTAGCGGCCTGGAGCTGTTCAATCAGCGGTTTCGCTCGCTCACCACCAATTGCGTCTGCATCGACAAGAACCGTACAGGCAACGCCAGTGCCGTTCTTCATGGCAGCAGTCAGTTCGGCTGAGGAGCTGACTATGGTCGTGTCGCCGCCACAGAAGCGGACCTGGCGATCGATAGCCCTGGCAAGTGATCGTATCGGGGTCGCTACGAGAACCGTGCGGCCGTCAAGACGCGGCGAAACGGTACGCGGTCGATTGTCGGACACGCTGAACGGAATCTCGCACCAGAAGGTCGAACCGATATTCGGCGTGCTGGTGACGCCGATTTCACCGCCCATCATCGACACCAGGTGACGGCAAATCGACAGACCCAACCCGGTGCCGCCGAAGCGCTGCGTCGTCGACTCGTCGGCCTGCGCGAACGCATCGAATACGTAGTCCAGTTTCGTACTGGCGATCCCCGTACCGGTATCTGCTACTTCAATTCGGACTGTCCTGCCATCCCCGCGCCTGGCGGCAATTCTCGCGTTGATCGTCACTTCGCCAGCGTCGGTGAACTTGATGGCGTTACCGGCGAGGTTGATCAGAATCTGTCGCAGACGGGCGGAGTCTCCGACGAGCAACTGCGACACATCGGGATCGACAAAACCGAAGAACTCGATGTCCTTTTTCGCAGCGGATGCCGCAAGCAGGACGCAAACATCCTCAACGACCTCGTTGAGATCAAATTCGTGCTCGTTTAGTGAGAACTGACCGGACTCGATCTTTGACAGGTCGAGGATGTCGTTAATGATCTGCAGCAATGACTCGGCCGAGTGAGAAATGGTCGTGATGTAGTCGGCCTGCCGCTCGGTCAGGTCGGTGCTGCGAATTAATTCAGTCATACCGATGACGCCATTCATCGGCGTGCGAATTTCATGACTCATGCGTGCCAGGAAACTGCTTTTCGCCTGGCTGGCCTCGACGAGTTCCGAATTGCGTTTCTTCAGTTCCGCGGTACGCAATTCGACTTCCTTGGCCAGGTTGCGCGCCGTAACTCGCTCCCGCTCGAGTCGCACGCGTTGCTGCCACACCACAAGGATCAGTATTCCCAGAGCCGCCAGCACGTAGGCTGCGTATGCCCACCAGGTTCGCCACGGTGCCGCATGAACCTTGACCGGAATCTCGAGAGCTATGTCGCTCCACACATTGTCGGCCGTCGCGGCCTTTACCTGGAATACATAGTCGCCCGCGTCGAGATTGGTATACGTCACCTTGCGATTGTCACCGGACCGGATGAAGTCCTCGTCGAAGCCAAGCAGCCGATACGCGTAGCGATTGAGCGACGGATCGCTGTAGTCCAGTGCAGCGAATCCGAACGAGACAACATCGTCGTTGTAGGCCAGCTCAAGCGAGCGAATTTCAGAGACAAAGCCCGCCGACGCGATCGGCTTGTTCAGCACGTCGAGTTCTGTCAGAACTACAGCCGGTGGAGCTTTCGACTGCTGCACGTCGTGCGGATACAGCTCATTGAACCCGTGCGAACCGCCGAAAAGCAACCGGCCATCGGCGGTCCTGTGGTGCGCGCCGAAGTTGAATTCCTCATCCTGCAGACCGTGTGTCTTGTGGAAGGTCTTTGCCGACTCGGCCTGAGGGTCAAACTTGACGAGGCCGCGATTCGTGCTCAGCCACAGGTCGCCGGCATCGTCTGCCCGGACGCCATACACGACATCGTTGATCTCGTAGTCACGACCATAGTGCTTGAACGTGATCTCGTCAGGTTGCTTTGCATCACCGAGGACAAGGTTCAGTCCGCCGCCGGCCATACCGAGCCACACGGCGTTATTATCGTCGATGTGGATGGAGTAGATTGTATTCGAAGAGGGTGACAAAGCCGTTGACGCGTCATGCAGATACTGCCGGACCACACCGCGCTTGGAGTTCAGCAGGATCAGGCCTGCGCCGTCGGTGCCCACCCACAGGTTGCCGAACTTGTCTTCGCCAATAGCGGTCGCGCGCGCGCCTCGCAACGGACTGGTCTCGTCACCGGTTGCGGGGAATCGCTCAAAGCTGTCGGTGGCCGCGTCGTACAGACTGATTCCGCCGCCGAATGTGCCGATCCAGATGCGGCCTACCCGGTCCTCGAACAGGGACATTATGCCGTCGGCACTAATGCTGCGTGGGTCGTCCGCGTCGAATGCGTAGGAAACAAGATCACCCTGTTCCGTCAAGCGCGACAGTCCGCCACTCAGCGTACCGATCCACAGGTTTCCGGCCCTGTCGGTGACCAGGGACATCACGCGCTCGTCAGGCAGGGAAGCACCCTCGCCGACGATCTCGTCAAGGGTCTCACGAAGTCCGGTTCCGTGGCTTATGCGGCTCAGGCCCGCGCCGATCGTGCCCACCCAGATGTTGCCCTGAATGTCGTCGGCGAAAGAAGTGACATGGGCGCCATCCAGCCAGTCGGGATTCTTGTGTCCAAAGGACCAGCTTCTTGGATTCCAGCGATCAACTCCCCCGAATCGCGTTCCGATCCAGAGCAGCCCGTTATTGTCCTCCGCGAGCGACATCACGAAATCGTCGCTGAGGCTGTGGGGATTGCTGCTGTCGGCGAAGTAGCGGGAGAAACTGCTGTCATGCCGATCCAGAAGATTCAGGCCATCGGCCGTTCCTATCCACAAGCGTGCGTCACGATCCTCGTGGATGCTGCGCACGTCGTTATTGCTAAGCGAACGGTCGTCGTCTGCGTCGTGGACGTACACAGTCACACGATTCTGCACAGGATTCAGTTGCGCCAGGCCGCCCTCGAACGTACCAGCCCAGATATCGCCGGCACTGTCCTCGGCCAGCGCCAGGATATTGCGCCCGCGCAATTCATCACCGAGGTCGAAGTGAGTGAAGACCTGGCTCCGAGGAGACCAGCGATTCAGACCATCGCTTGTCCCGACCCAGAGGTTGCCGTCGCGATCCATGAGAAGCGCGAACAACTCGTTACTGCTAATCGAATTGGGATCCTGCGGGTCCGCAGAGAACCGGGTTACCGCATCGCTCACAGGATCGAGACGATTCAGTCCGGCGTTTCGAGTGGCGATCCAGACTATGCCGTCGTCACCAACCAACAGGTTGCGGATTGAATCGCTGGACAGTGAGTTTTCATCGTTACTTTCGTGGGAATACGTCCGGAACCGATCTGTCTCATGCGACCAGACCGACACGCCGCCGCCGTCAGTTGCGAACCAGATATCGCCATTGGCATCTTCATCGATCGCCCAGATGTAGTCACTGCTCAGTGCATTCGCATTGCCTGGCTCGCGACTGTAGACAGTCACGTCGTAACCGTCGTAGCGATTGAGGCCGCTCTCGGTAGCTATCCATATCAGGCCACGTGAGTCCTGAAAGGTGGCCATCACGGTGCTTTGCGACAGGCCGTCGTCGAGACCGAGATGTTGAAACACCATCGGCGATGCGGCAGCCGCGCTACCTGCCAGCAGGCCGAGTACCAGGCCCTGCACAAGACGTGATGCAGCGACGCGCAGCCGCGCATGAGTCCAGTGTGCCAAGATGCGCATGGTCGTCATAGCCTGTGGACTTATTCGTGCCCAACCCACTTATTGACATTCATGGGTTCAGCAAGTCCGCTGCTGAATACGTCGCT
>JAOUNK010000001.1 GCA_029881015.1 Gammaproteobacteria bacterium
ATCCGCTGCACCGGTCGACAGGCTCTTGACGTACTTGGCCATGTTGTCGATTCCAGCCTCCCCACCGAGCGCGGGAGCGAGCACAGGCATGGCCGCCATGCGCCCGTTCAGGATCGTTGTCATGAGCTCGGCTTCCGCGTTGCCCCACAGCCAGTCGTTGTCCGTCAGGTTCGGGTAGCCAGGTGCGCCACGTGCGTCGGAGCCGTGGCAGGTCGTGCAATAACTCGCGAAGAGGCTCTTGCCGAGCGCCTGGGCTTCCGCGTTCTTCGACAACTCGACAAAGTCCATGGCCGCGAACTTCTCGTAGATCGGCTCGTAGTTTTCGGCGGCTGCCTGCATCTCGGCCTCGTACTGGCCTTGCTGAGACCAGCCCAGCATGCCCTTGTAGTTGCCGAGACTCGGGAAGGCAATCATGTAACCGACAGCCCATGCGATGGTGATGAAGTACAGGTAGAGCCACCACTTCGGAGCGGGGTTGTTCCACTCCTCGAGGTCGCCATCCCACTTGTGGCCCACGAGATCGTCGTCAGCGACATTTGCCGGTCCCTGCTTGGCAGACCAGCTGATCAGCCAGATACACCAAATTGTGAAAACGATCGTGCCAGCAGCAACGAACCAGTGCCAGAATGCAGGCATCAGATGTTCTCCCGCTCGTTAGAATTAATGTAGTTGTCTTCTTCCAGCGGCAGAGCCGCGGAAGCCGCGAAGTCCTTCTTGCGACGGCTGCTCCACGCCCATACCCAGATGCCGATAAAGGCAAAAAAGATAATGGCTGTCAGGATGCCGCGAACGTCGTTGATATCCATACCGATTACCTGCGATTCTTGCGGTTGGTACCGAGGCCTTGCAGGTAGGCAACCAGTGCGTCCAGCTCGCTGCGACCTTTGACGGCGTCGGCCGCCCCGGCAATCTGCTCATCGGTGTACGGATCGCCAATCATCTTCAGGGCCTTGACCTTGGCAGTAATCAGCTCCGGATCGATCGCATTCTCGGCCAACCAGGGGTAGCCGGGCATGTTCGATTCGGGCACCAGGGCGCGCGGATCCATCAGGTGGAGCCGGTGCCAGTCGTCCGAATAACGTCCGCCAACGCGTGCGAGATCCGGGCCGGTCCGCTTGGAACCGAACTGGAACGGGCGGTCGTAGACCGTCTCACCCGCCGTCGTGAACGGACCGTAGCGTTCCGTTTCCGAACGGAACGGACGAATCATTTGCGAATGGCAGTTGTAGCAGCCTTCGCGAACGTAGACGTCACGGCCTGCAAGTCGCAGCGGACTGTACACGGTGATGCCCTCATCCGGTTCCGTGGCATCGGAACTCATCATGAGCGGGACGATTTCGATGAGTCCGCCGATACTGATCGCAACAATGATCAGCACGATCATCAGGTTCAGACTCTTTTCAATTGTTTCATGGCGCATTGATCAGCTCTCCTGTTACGCCGGGTCCAGTACCGCAATGGGCACCGGCTTCTTGTCGCTTACGGTCTTGTAGACGTTGTAAGCCATGACGAGCATGCCCGAGAAGAAAATCAGGCCGCCGAGCAGTCTGAAGTAGTGATACGGCTCTACTGCCTTGAGTGACTCGACGAACGAGTAGGTCAACGTGCCGTCGGCATTCACATCGCGCCACATCAGGCCTTCTGTGACACCGGCAATCCACATCGATACCGCGTACAGGACCACACCGATCGTCGATGTCCAGAAGTGCACGTCGATCAGCTTGGTGGAGTACATGCTTTCGCGGTTGTAAAGGCGCGGCAACAGCGAGTAGATCGAACCGATCGTCATCATGGCAACCCAGCCGAGGGCGCCGGAATGCACATGGCCGATGGTCCAGTTCGTGTAATGCGACAGCGCATTCACGGTCTTGATCGACATCATCGGGCCTTCGAAGGTCGACATGCCGTAGAAGGACAGGGCGACGATCATGAATTTCAGGATCGGGTCGGAGCGCAGCTTATGCCAGGCGCCTGACAAGGTCATGATGCCGTTGATCATGCCGCCCCAGCTCGGTGCCAGCAGGATGATCGAGAACACCATGCCCAGCGTCTGGGCCCAGTCAGGCAGGGACGTGTAATGAAGGTGGTGCGGGCCTGCCCACATGTAGACGGCGATCAGCGACCAGAAGTGCACGACCGACAGCCGGTAGGAATACACCGGGCGCCCGGCCTGTTTCGGCACGAAGTAGTACATCATGCCGAGGAAGCCGGCGGTCAGGAAGAAGCCAACGGCGTTGTGGCCGTACCACCACTGCATCATGCCGTCGACGACGCCGGTGTAGAGGCTGTAGGACTTGGTCAACGACACCGGGATGGCCAGGTTGTTAAAGATGTGCAGTACGGCGATCGTGATAATGAATGCGCCATAAAACCAGTTAGCCACGTAGATGTGCTTGATTCGGCGTTTCACGATCGTGCCGAAGAACACGATGGCATACGCAACCCAGACGACCGTGATCAGCAAATCGATGGGCCATTCGAGTTCCGCGTATTCCTTGCTCTGCGTGATTCCCAGCGGCAGCGTAATCGCGGCGAGCAGGATTACCGTCTGCCAACCCCAGAACGTAAACGCGGCGAGCTTGTCGAAAGCGAGCCGCACATGGCAGGTGCGTTGCACAACGTAGTAAGACGTCGCGAACAGCGCCGAACCGCCGAACGCGAAGATCACGGCGTTGGTATGCAGTGGCCGCAAACGGCTGTAGGTCAGGAAAGGCAGATCAAAGTTGAGCTGCGGCCAGATAAGCTGCGCGGCGATGAGTACGCCCACGAGCATTCCGACAATGCCCCAGATCACGACCATGATCGAGAACTGGCGGACTACCTTGTCATTATAGGAAGCTGCTGTGTCCAACGTAGGACCCCTGTTTTGTATTGGATTGACATCGTGCGGTGCCGGGTTGGCCAGACGGGCCGGTGCGCGGCATTTCTAGGTTGTGAATCGCAGTATAGCCGCGCGAGGTTATCAAGCAAATTCTAATATACGTATAGGTGAGGATACGTATGGACGGCACGTCCAAACAAATGTCCAGATTCGCGGCTTTGTTTGCCTATAATTGTCGGACCGAAAACCTTGCCAGAAGATTTGATGAACCGAATTCCGCTACCGGCCGATATTGTCAGCCAGATCATGCATACGTCAGCCGATGCGACCATTGTCACGGATCGCGACGGCGTGATCCGGCTTGCCAACGAACACGCTGAAAAGCTGTTCGGCTTTGCACCGGGTGAATTGACGGGCCAGCCGATCGAGAGCCTGGTCCCCCGGCGACACCGGGAGCGCCATCGTACCCTGCGTGACAGGTATCACTCGGCGCCCCGCGGGCGGCCCATGGTATCGGGCCTTGAGCTTTATGGGTGTCGCAAGGATGGAACGACGTTTCGTTGTGAGGTTGCGCTCAACCCGATCGAGACAGATGACGGCCTCGTGGTCACCAGCACGGTCCGGCAAGTGCATAAGGCGGACGATTCGGAGGCGTATTTTCGCCACCTGCTTGATTCGGCGCCGGATGCCATGGTCATTATCGATGAGCAGGGCAAGATTGCCATCGTGAATGCGCAGGCGGAGAAGATGTTCGGTTACCGGCGTGACGAGATGCTCGGCCGTGCGGTGGAAATGCTGTTGCCCGATCGATTGCACATGCAGCACATCCAGCACCGCCGGTCCTTCCAGGACGATCCGCGACTGCGGCCGATGGGCGATGGCTCGGAGCTGCTGGCGCGGCGCAGCGACGGCAGCGAATTCCCTGTCGAAATCAGCCTCAGCCCGGTGCAGTCGCAAGCAGGGCGCTTCGTGTCCAGCGTTATTCGCGACGTCACGGAACGCAAACGCATGGAAGACGAGATCAATGCCGCGAGGAAAGAGGCGGAGCGCGCCAACAAGGCCAACAGTGCGTTCCTCGCGGCCGCAAGCCACGATCTGCGCCAGCCCGTGCAGGCCCTGAGTCTCCTGAACGGTGCGCTGCGGCGGACCGTGAAGGATGAAAAGGCGCTGCAGATGGTCGACAGTCAACAGCATTCCCTGACGGCCATGACCAACCTGCTCAACTCGCTGCTCGACATCAGTCGGCTCGACGCCGGTGCCGTAACGCCGGAACTCGAGGACTTTCCGATCAAGCGCCTCATAGACAGGCTGTCCGACGAATTCGCGCGCCAGGCGCAGCACACCGGGCTTGAGTTCACGTCAGCGGCCTGCGCCACGGTTGTCAATAGCGATCCGAATCTCCTGGCCGAAATCATCCAGAATTTTGTATCCAACGCGATCCGCTATACCGACAAGGGAAGCGTCAGGCTCGAGTGTGAGGAAACGGGCGGTCAATGCGTGATCAAGGTCACCGATACCGGTATCGGCATCGACGAGGACCAGATCGATGAGATCTTTCGTGAATTCCACCAGTGCAAGACGCCGGGTGCGAGCAAGGAGGGCTTCGGGCTCGGCCTTGCCATCGTCAAGCGCCTGTCCGACCTGCTCGGCCTGACGATCGGCGTCACCTCGCAGATCGGCAAGGGTTCCTGCTTCAGCGTGTCGATGCCGGCCGTGCGCGGTGCGGGTACGGCGGAGGCGGCGGATGAGGCCGGCGACGCCGGCATTCACGAAGCGGCATCGGGGCTGGTCATACTGATCGAAGACGATATCAATGTCGCCAATGCCTGGGGCCTGCTGCTCGAGGCAGAGGGTTATCGCGTCGCGACGGCCGCGTCGGCGTCGGAGGCGCGCGCGCTGTTGAACCATATATCGGAAACCCCGGCACTCCTTATTTCGGACTTCCACTTGCTGGACGGGTCGACCGGCGTCGAGGCGGTGAGCGCCATTCGCGAAAATTACGGCGAGACGATCCCGGCATTCATCGTGAGTGGCGATACATCGAAAGTCGTCAAGGACGCTCGTCTTCTCGATAACTGTACGTTGATGTGCAAACCGATCGACACGAACCGCTTGTTATCCGCAGCCCGCCATGCGGTGGCTTCGGGCGTCGTGCCGCAGGACTGAGCGAGGATTGCCGACTAGATCGACAACCAGCTAAGCGGCGACCTGGCGAGGGCAACGCCGACTATGTAGGCAAAGACCGCGATGGCGGCGACAAATGCGATCGTTCGGGCTTTTTTCGTCGGGCCGCGCTTGATAGCGATCGTGCCAAGCAGGATGTAGGCGGCAAGCCCTGAAAATTTCGCGAGCAGCCAGGGCTCCTGCAACGGCTTGAGGTGTAGCTGCCAGACCATCAGGACGCCGGCCGCCAGGAATACCGTGTCCACGACGTGCGGCGCGACCTTCGCAATCCGGCTCTGCAGTTGCTGCGAGTCCGTCAACATCCAGTAGCCCCGCAACAGGAAACCCGAGATCGTCGCGACAGCCGCGATGACGTGAACGTACTTGATAATCAGGTAGGACATGGCGTACGGCTAGTACCTATGGTCTCACCAAACAATGTTCGTCAAGGTTGAAGCTCCAGGGATTCTAATGCAGGAGTTTACAGCCAACTACTAGAGCGCAGTGGAAAGCTGTAACGGCGGGGCCCGGCTCAGGTCGGGCCCCGTTTTTTATTGTTGCGAAAAAAAGGACAGTCACCAGGCGGTGACTGTCCCTGTTTGCCGGTCCAGATCCTGGTAGGAATCAAGCGGCTTCGTGATTGTCGAGGCCGACCGGTGTCTGGAACCAGTCGGGTTTGATGATCAGCAAATCGCAGGGCAGGTCCTCGAGCGTACGTTCCGCCGTTGCGCCAATAAAAAGGCGTTTCCAGCGATTGCGAGCAACTGCGCCCATGATCACGACGTCGGCATTGAGATTTTCCGCAATCAGCGGTAATTCCTCGTGCGTGAGGCCGGCGACCAGGTGAGCGTTGTCATCGGCGATCTTGTGGAACTCCGTAATCTCCTTGAAGCGCTTTGCATGATCTTCGTGCATCTGCTGCTCGATCTCGTCAAACGGCAGCGATACAGGGATGTAAGCATTCGCGGTCGCTGTAGCCACTGCTATGCGAGGGTCGTAAGCATGAAACGCGTGCACTTCGCCGCTGACCTTGCCGGCGATACCCTTGGCGACGTGCAGAATCTCATCGTCGAGCGCCGCAGGTTTGTCGTTCTGGTGCATCGGGTCGATGGCGGCGACAAAGACTGGCGTCTCCGCAAATTCCTGCGGCTTCACAAGCCAGAGCGGCATCGGACACGTGCGGATCAGGTTCCAGTCCGTGTTGGTGAGCAGGGCACGGGTCACGGCAGAGTGATGATGCGTGTCCTTGACGACAAGATCGCTGCCGGATTCTATGGCACGCCGGACAATGCCCTCGAACAGGGGGTGATCCCACAAGGCGGTTGTCTTCACAACGATGCCGTCGGCACGCAGCGGCTCCGCCAGGGTCTCCAGGTGCTTTTCGTGGTTACGGATGACTTCGTCGCGCGCCTTCTCAAGCGACGGTGAATCGAACAGTCGATCGCCGCTCAGGTACTCGTTGTAGTAGCACACAAGCAGCTCGAGTTCGGCATTGCTATGTTTCGCAAGCCAGGCTGCGCGACTTACCGCCGGCTGGTCCGCCGAAGTCGGGTCGACGACGGCAAGAATCTTCTTGATTTCGTTCATTGTCGCACCAGGCGCAGAAAAAGCGCTCGCATATCGATAGAGGCTCACTCCGAGAATACCCGCCGGTGCCTAGCTTTCCATACGCCCTGTTGCTTAGGATCTAGCGGATTGTACCTACGGCATGGTAAGTGCTTTTACTAATTACTATCGGGTGACCGGATAATCTAGAGTCGGGCATAGGTTTTGTGCAGGAGCAGACGATGTCGAGCGTCCGCAAAGACGAGCTCAGACAGGTTCTCGAAGAAAAAAAAACTGAACTGACGACGCGGCTTGAACGTATCAATGCGAATCTGCGTCGCGGTTACGAGGCCGATTCCAAGGAACGCGCGAAGCAGCTCGAAGACAATGAGGTGGTCGACGCGCTCGGCAATGAGGCGCGCGAGGAACTCGCCAAGATCTCTGCGGCATTGCAGCGCCTTGGGACTGATGAGTACGGCATCTGTGTTGAATGCGGACTACCGATCAACGAAGGGCGCCTCGAGGTCTACCCGTACGCGGACGAGTGTATTGATTGTGCGGAGTTCGATGAACACCGCCGCCGGCATTCCTAAGAAAGCGGCCTGATCAGGCCGTCATATGCATCTTGACGAGGTCTGCAAGTGACCTTGCCTGCATCTTCTCCATCACCCGTGCGCGATGAATCTCGACCGTGCGTTGACTGACGCCGAGCTCGTAGGCAATGACCTTGTTCGGCTTGCCGGTCACGACCAGGTCGAAGACTTCACGTTCGCGATTGGTGAGTCGGTGCAGGCGCTCGACCACTTCGGCATGTTGCTGTTGCTCTTCGCGCCGCTCCTCATCGGTCGCCAGGGCCTGCCGGATGCGATCGAGCAGTTCCTGGTCGCGAAACGGCTTCTGGATGAAATCGACCGCGCCTTTCTGCATGGCTTCAACGGCCATTGGCACATCGCCATGCCCCGTAATAAAGATGATCGGCAGCGTATTACCGCGCTTGATCAGTTCTTCCTGCAGTTCCAGTCCGCCCAGCCCCGGCATGCGAATGTCGAGTACCAGGCAACCGGGCCGTTGTTCGGTGACTTTCTTAAGGAATTCATCGCCCGAGGCAAATATTTCATGGTCCAGGTTGACCGAGTCCATGAGGGCCTGCATGGCGAAACGAATGGCCGCATCGTCGTCGACGATGAAGACCGTGGGTTTTTGTGAAGATTGAGCAGCCATGGGCGCTGATTGGACCAGATTGGGGCCGATTTAGCTAGTCCAAGCGCTTCGTAAAACGCAGCGCAGCCAGCGTCATGGCGACCAGCGTGAAGCCGATCAGGTAGTACAGATCAGGCAATAACTCGCCGATTGAAGCGTCGCGAAGCATGATGCCCCGACTCAGGCGGATGAAGTGCGTGTTCGGCAGCGCTTCGCCGATGTATTGCGCGAAGACCGGCATGCCATCGAACGGGAACATGAAGCCCGAAAGGAGTATCGAGGGGAGCAGGATGAACACCATCATCTGCATGGCCTGGAACTGGGTCTTGGCGGCCGTCGAGATCAGCAGCCCCAGCGACAGGTTGGCGGCCACGAAAGCGCTGGCGCAAAGGTACAGGTCCAAAATACTGCCGCGCACCGGCACATCGAACAGCAGGCGGCCAACGGCGAGAATCAGGGCCAGCTGCAGCATGCCAATAACGATGTAGGGAACGATCTTGCCGATCATGAGTTCCGCCGAGCTCACCGGCGTATTGATCAGCAACTCAAGGTTGCCGCGCTCGCGTTCCCGGACAATGGCCACGGCGGTAAACAGGATCATCGTCATGGTCAGGATGACGCCGATCAGTCCCGGGATGATATTGACCGGCGTGCGGCGTTCGGGATTGTAATAGGGTCGTACCTCGACAATATCCACGCCAGGCCGGGCCCGAACCGTGGAGTCGAACGCCAGGGGCATCGATCGCAGCTTGTTGGCGACACCCAGGATGGTCGGGTCGGAGCCGTCGACAAGCAACTGCACGGCAGATCGCGAGCGATCGACAACGCGGCGGTCAAAGTCGGCCGGAATGACCACGCCGATGGAGATCTTGCCGCGGCGAAGCCGGTCTTCCAGTTCTTCGGGGCTGGCGACGCGCTCCACGATATTGACGACCTGCGTCTGGGCGAGCCCGGCGACGAGCTGGCGGGACAAATGCGTCTCTGCCTGGTCCGCGACAGCGGTCTTGAGATTGCGAACGTCGGTATTGATGGCGTAGCCGAAAAGCAGCATCTGGATGACGGGCAGGCCGACCACCATGCCGAATGTGAGCCGGTCGCGGCGTAGCTGCCGTACTTCCTTTTTGACAATGGCCGCGATGCGAGAGAGCGGCTTCACGCGCTGCGCTCCTGTGCCGGCAGCGTGACGGCAACGAAGACGTCCTCGAGCGTCGCGTGTGTCGTGTGCACCTGCGCCGCTATACCAGCCGTGCCCAACACGTTTTCAATGAGTGACACCGGCGCATCGACGTGTTGCGGCACCAGCACGCGCAGCCGCACACCGAGCTGGGTCACACTTGCGACCTGCGGCATATCGTGGATTGCCGCCTGGGCCGCGTAGGGATCGTCGGCGACCACTTCGATGATGTGCATGCCGGTCTGATCCTGCAGATCCTGCGGCGTGCCGTCGGCGACTTTGACGCCGTGGTCGAGGATCGCGAGCCGGTGGCAGCGCTCGGCCTCGTCCATGTAATGGCTTGAGACGAGGATCGTCGTGCCTTCGCCAGCCAGCCGGAACAGATTCGACCAGAAATCACGGCGACTCTGCGGATCCACCGCGCTGGTCGGTTCGTCGAGGAGCAGGAGCGCCGGCCGGTGAAAGACGGCGCAGGCGAGCGCGAGCCGTTGCTTCTGGCCGCCGCTCATGGTCCCGGCGAGCTGGTCGCGCTGCGCCACGAGATTGTAGCGGTCCAGCAGGTCGTTGATACGTGCAGGACGGTCTGCCTTCGGGACGGAATAGATTTCGCCGATGAATTGCAGGTTCTCGAATACCGTCATGTCGCCAAACAGCGAGAACTTCTGCGTCATGTAGCCGATCTTGGGCTTCAGGTGCCGCGAATCGCCGGGGACCTCGGTCCCGAGGACGGTAGCGGAGCCTTCGGTTGGCGTGAGCAGGCCGCAGAGCATGCGGATAGTCGTGGATTTCCCTGAGCCGTTGGGGCCCAGGAAGCCGTATATCTGTCCGCGCGGCACCTTTAGGTCCAGCGCGCTGACGGCTTTCAGGTCGCCGAAATGCTTCGACAATCCGCGCGCGTCAATGGCCAGGTCCGGGGACATCACTCAGCCTGGCCGACCAGGAACTCCACTTCGACGGGGACGCCATCGGGCAGGCGCTCGCGTTCGTCCGTGATATCCACCTTGGCGATGAAGCTCAAACGACCGCGGTCGCGCTCGGTCAGGGCGTAGTAGGGGGTAAACACGGACTCACTCGACACCCAGCGCACGCGGCCATTGATCGGGGCATCGAGCCCGTCCACGTAAATCAACCCGTCCATTCCCGGCTTGATGCGAACCCGGAATTCTTCGGGTATGAACACCCGGGCATGAGGCTGTCCACCGCCCAGCAGGATCATCATCGGCGTTCCGGTTGCCGGCCGCTCGCCCGGTTCGAACAAGCGGCTGTCGAGCACACCGGCGACCGGTGCGCGCGTCGTGTGGCGATCCAGGTCGATCTGTACGCCATCGCGTCGTGCGGATGCCTGCATCACGGCCTGTTCCGCCTGTGCCAGTTCTTCGATGGTCGTTCCCGCAAGCCGTTCCTGCAGTTGTGCGCGCGTGAGCTTGAGGTTTGCCTCCGCAGCGTCGAGTGCCGCGCGAGCGCGATCGAGCAGCTCGGGCGACGCCAGGCCGCGAGCATGGACTTCCTCGACGCGCGCAAGTTCGCTTTGCCGAAACTCCAGTTCCTGCGTCGCGCCTTCGACACTTGCCCGCGCAGCGGCAATCTGCTCGGCGCGCGGGCCGCGCACGAGTTCGTCCAGCCGGGCCCGGGTCTGCAGAAGCGCGGCTTCGGCCTCGGCCAGGCGCGCCCTGGCCCTGGCGCTGTCCTGCTCGACGAGCACCTGGCCGGCGTCGACGGACGCTCCCTCGACGACAGCGATGCTGAGGATGGGTTCGCTCACTTCGGCCGCGATTTCGATACGATCCGACGCGAGCTCGCCGACAACGCGGTAGGGGTTATCGCCGGTCCCGCAACCGGTCATCGCGGCCGCCGCAAGGAAAAGGGTGAAAGTCGTTCTCATTGGGTGCGCTCCGCTCACGTCTTGATCTGCGCGAGCAACAGGTTGATCTGGGACTCCATGAGCCCGTCGGTGTCCAGTGGCTTTTCGGTAAACACCAGTCGCCAGATGATCGACAGCATCATGGGCGCGAGAAACAGGTGTGGCTGGTGGTTCAGCGCTTCGCGCCGGAACTCGCCGCGTTCGACGCCCCGCTCGATGAACAGGCGAATCGCGGCCAGGCCGCGGGCAACGACGTTGTCGTAGTAGTAATCAACGAGGTCCGGATGCCGCGGGCCTTCCGCGATCAACAGCCGAATGACGATCGCGATCGGCGAGCCGGGGACACTCTTCATGAACTCGAGCATCGGTCCGCGAATGAACGCCTCCGAGTCCAGTTCCGTCGTCTCCACGGCATCGAGCAGGGCATCCACCCGGCGCACTACGACACTCTTTACGACGGCCTTGAACAGCTCTTCCTTGGTTTTGAAATAGAGATACGTCAGGCCCTTGCTGACCCCCGCGCGCTTGGCGACGTCGTCGACGCGTGTGGCCGCATACCCCTTCTCGGCAAACACCGAAAAGGCGGCATCGGTGATCTCCTGGGGGCGATCTTCCTTGCGGCGCTGAAACCGGGGTTCGGCCACGACGACCCTCTTGCTGACTCTAAGGTCAGTAAGTATAGTTAATGACTTGTCAGTCAGCAAGGGGCAGGCGTCGCAAATTCTGCCGAATTCGGCATAATCCGCGGCATGTTCACCTATATAGACCCCTCGGTCCGGGAGCGGTTGACCGCGCAGGGCACGTTGTTCCAGATCGACAGGAACGGTGCCCGCGTTGCGGCGGGCAAGGCGCCCGCGCATGGATCGACCATCAGTGTCCTGGGGCCGATCCCGTTGCCGCTCGAGCTAGGCACGTTGCACGTCGACGTCCAGTGGTATGCGTGTGTGCGCAATACCGAACTCGGCAAGATCGAGGAGCTGGCTGACGACCTGCGTGCCCAGCATGGCCAGCAGTCCTTCGCAACCCTGGCGTCCTACATGGCCGTCAACAGCGTCATGCTGATCGGTGACCCGTCGACCTGGAAGAATCCACTGGTCCGCGTCCACTCGAGTTGCCTGACGGGTGATGTTTTCGGCTCACAGCGCTGCGAGTGCGGGCCACAGATGCAATCCGCCCTCGAACGCATCAGGAACGATGCGGCCGGCGGCATACTGGTCTACATGGCGGGCCACGAAGGGCGCGGTATCGGGCTGTGGGCCAAGGCGGCCACGTACCTGTTGCAGGACGCCGGAGAAGACACCTACGAAGCGAATCGCTCGCTCGGACTGCCGGACGATTCGCGCGATTTCAGCGACGCGGCATCGCTGCTCAAGTACTTTGTGGGCGGCAAGCCGTTTCGCCTGCTCACGAACAACCCGAAAAAAGTCAACGACCTTGGAAATTTCGGTGTCGGCGGTATCACGCGTGTGAAGCACGTGTCAGGCGTCACCGAGAGCAATCGCCGCTACCTGAGCGCCAAGCAGGACTGGGGTCACGAAATATCGAGCGAGGACCTTGCGAGCTAGGCGGTAGCTACTGCCGCCAGAGTCTCAGGTTGAACGCTTTCTCGCCCGAGTTGGTGCGCAGCGGGTTGATGTCGATGCCGCCGCGCCGCTGGTAGCGGGCATGCACGGTAAGTTCCGCGCAGCCGCATCGGTCCATGAGGTCGACGAACATGCGCTCGACGCAGGCCTCGTGAAAGTCGTTGTGCTCGCGAAACGACACGACGTACTTCAGCAATCCTTCGCGGTCGATCTGTGGCCCGCGATAGCTGATCTGCAGGCTGCCGATATCGGGCTGCGCGGTCACCGGGCACAAGCTGCGTAGCAAGTGAGTGTGCAGGTCCTCGCGCGCATGCCTCGTCGGGTCCGCGCGCAGCAGTCCGGCATTGACGTGCCATTCGGTGCAGCTGATATCCAGATCGTCGAGGCAGGTTCCGGCCAGGCGCGCCACGTGACCGGACTCTGATTCCGAGACCGGCATTACGCGCACGCTGACCGGGCCGCCGGCACAGGAAGCAAGGTCGGCGGCGATGCAATCCGCAACCGCCGTCTCGTCGTCGAATGTACTCATGGCGAACGAGCCCAGGTAGAGTTTGAGCGACTTGGATTCGACGATATTCGTCGAGTCCGCCGGCACGCGTATCTCCGCTGTCGCCACGCGCGGCAGGCCCTTCGGGTCGAGCCAGGTGAGTTCCCAGGCGTTCCAGGTGTCGAGTCCCGAGAAGGGCAGCGGCTCACCAAGGCCGAGGCCCGCGCGACTGTCGGCCCGGGCTATCGGGTGCAGCACGTGCGGTGCGTACTTCTGCGGATAGTCGGTCTTGCGACCCAACGGTAGATTCATTTCATTCACGGACGGTATTTTGCAGGAATTAACGGCAGGAGTTGCCGGTTTCTTGTGTAAAATACCCGACCGTTTTCGCACTAAGTCCTCCCAGAGTCTTCCATGAGTCCTGCACACGATATCGCCGGCGTCGAACGCGGCTACATCATTCCGATCGGCGGCGCCGAAGAGAAACTGAACAATCCCGAGATCCTCGACCGCTTTGTCGATGTCTGCGGTGGCAAGCAGGCGCGTATCGGTATTATTCCCACGGCCTCGGAGCTGGCAGATACCGGCCGCAATTACGAGAAGCTGTTCCGCAAACTGGGCGTCAAGCACGCGCGGGTGCTGCACTTCGTGACGCGCGAGGACTGCGAGTCGGACGAGGACCTTGGTTATATCGACAAGTGTGACGGGGTGTTCATGACCGGCGGCAACCAGTTGCGCCTGTCGACGACCATTGGCGGCACGGCGATCGCGCAGGCGATTCGGCGCCGCCATGCAGAGGGTATGCACGTGGCCGGAACGTCGGCCGGCGCCGCGTTCATGCCCGAGCACATGATCGCAGGCGGCAAGGAAGGCAGTACGCCGAGCCCCGACATGGTCAACATGGCGCCCGGCCTGGGCTTGACCAATTCGTTCATTATTGACCAGCACTTCCGCCAGCGTGACCGTCTTGGCCGACTGCTGACGGCACTCGCCTACAACCCGTTCGCCGTCGGGCTCGGTCTCGACGAGGACACGGCCGCCTTTATCAAGCCCGGCGACAAGCTGGAGGTTGTCGGCAGCGGCGGGATTACCCTTATCGATCCTCGCGATCTGAAGTATTCTTCCATGCACAAGGCGCGCCGCGGCGAGCCTGTCAGCCTGATCGGGGTGAAGCTGCATATCCTGGTATCGGGCGGCCGCTTCGAGATCGCGTCGCGCGACGCGTTCGCCGAATGATCGCAATAACAAGAACGGGCACGCGCTATGAGAATTGAGACGACCAATGTGTATGTCGGGCCAAACGTATTTGCCCGGTTTCCGGTTATTCGCCACATCCTGGACCTCGGCGAGCTCGAGCACTGGCCAACGGCAAGGCTGGGCGAGGATTTCATCGGTTTGATGCTCGAGCTGTTGCCCGGACTGCACGATCACGGATGTTCCTACCAGGAACCCGGCGGTTTCGTCCGGCGTCTGCGTGAGGGCGAAGGCACCTGGCTCGGCCATGTCATGGAGCACGTGGCGATCGAACTGCAGGTGGTCGCGGGTTCCGACGTCACGTTCGGTCGTACCCGATCGATCGATGGCCGTCCGGGGTTTTACAACATGGTGTTCCAGTACAAGGATGCCGATGTCGGGCGGCAAGCGAGCAAGCTCGCTCTGGATTTCATTGGCAGCCTGTTGCCGAAGCAACTCAAATTCGCCGGCGCCCCTGACGGTGACTGGGACTTTGCGTTCGAACGAGATCGTTTCATTCGCTATGCCCAGCGCCGGGAATTCGGTCCGAGTACAGCGTCGCTCGTGCGCGCTGCCGAAGGCCGGGGTATTCCCTGGCTCCGGCTGAATCGCTACAGCCTGGTGCAGTTCGGGCATGGCCGGTATCAGCAACGCATCCAGGCGACGACAACGGGGCGAACGAGCAATATCGCCGTGGAGTTGGCGTCCGACAAGGAAGAGACGAACCAGATCCTGCGTGACCTTGGCCTGCCGGTTCCCAAGCAGATGATCGTCCGCGATGCCAATGATGCGGTGCGCGCCGCGGAGCGCATCGGTTACCCGGTCGTACTCAAACCGCTGGCGGGCAACCACGGACGGGGCGTCGCGATCAACCTGCGTACGCCCGAAGAAGTCGGCGTCGGTTTCGAGAAGGCAAGCGAGCACGGCTCGACAATTGTGGTCGAGAGTTACATCGAGGGATACGACCATCGGCTACTGGTCATAAACGGGGAACTCGTCGCTGCCGCGAAGCGCGTGCCCGGGCATGTGGTCGGCGATGGCAAACACACGCTTGAAGAACTCGTCGCTATCGTCAACCAGGACCCGCGCCGCGGCGTCGGGCATGAGAAAGTACTGACGCGTCTCGAATTCGACCACCAGGCCGAGCGCTTGCTCCAAAAGCTCGGTTACGGCCGCGATACGGTGCCGGCGAAGGACGAGGTTGTATATCTGCGTTCGACGGCAAACCTGTCGACCGGCGGTACGGCGATCGATGTGACCGACATCATTCATCCGGACAATCGCGAGATGGCGATTCGTGCAATCAAGGCGATTGGCCTCGATATCGGCGGCGTGGATTTCCTGACCAAGGATATTACCGAGTCGTATCGGGAGGCGGGCGGCGGTATTTGTGAAGTAAACGCCGGTCCGGGGTTCCGCATGCACGTGGCGCCCAGTGAAGGCACGCCGCGCGACGTGGCGGGACCCGTGATCGACATGTTGTTCCCGCCCGATTCACCGAGCCGCATTCCGATTGCCGCGGTCACCGGCACGAACGGCAAGACCACGACGTCCCGGATGCTCGCTCACATCCTGAAGATGTCGGGATACACTGTCGGCTTGACGTCGACCGACGGCGTGTACATCGACGGCAAGCTGTCGGTGTCCGGCGATATGACGGGCCCGGTCTCGGCACAGATGATCCTGCGCGATCCGTCGGTCGATGCGGCGGTCATGGAAACGGCACGCGGCGGCATGCTCCGCAGCGGCCTGGGTTTCTCCGAGTGCAACGTGGCTTGCTGTATCAATGTCACAGCCGACCATCTTGGGCTGCGGGGCATCGATACGCTCGAGCAACTGGCGGAAGTGAAGCGTGTCCCGATTGAAATTGCCAAAGACGCGGCTGTGCTGAACGCCGATGATCCGCATTGCCTGCAAATGGCGGACTACACGGATGCGGAAAAGCTCTCATACGTGACGATGAACCCGTCACACCCGCTCGTGAAACGGCATATCCAGGCAGGCGGGCAGGCCTTCGTGCTCGAACAGGGCATGAATGGGCACCTGATTACGATCTATGACAACGAATCGCATACGCCGCTTCTGTGGACACACCTGATCCCGGCCACGATCGAAGGGCGCGCGTTGCACAACGTACAAAATGCCATGTTCGCCGCCGCGCTGGCGCACAACCTCGGTGTCAGTCTCGAAGACATTCGCCAGGGACTGAGAACGTTCGACTCGTCGTTCTTCCAGGCGCCGGGTCGCATGAATATCTACGACGAGCATCCGTTCCGGGTCATCCTCGATTACGCGCACAACCCGGCTGCCGTCAAGGCCATGTGCGGCCTGGTCGACCGATTCGATACGGACGGCAAACGTATCGTCGTGCTGTCGGCGCCCGGCGATCGCCGCGATGAAGACATTCGCGAGATCGCTGAAATTGCAGCCGGGCATTTCGATCATTTCATCTGCCGCCGCGACGACAATACGCGTGGCCGCGGCGACGACGAGGTTGCCGTGTTGCTCAAGAATCGCCTGCTGGAAGTGGGGATTTCGCCCGACCGCATCGAAGTGATCCCGGACGAGCAGGAAGCCAACAGGCGCGCCCTCGAGATGGCCCTGCCAGGCGACCTGATTCTCGTGCTCGGCGACAACATCAAGCGGACGTGGAAACAGATCATTTACTTCAATTCCTCATCGCGCGTCGACAACGGCGGCAAGAAGGTATCCGCGAAGATGGACCTGCCGGAATTCGCCGGGTTCGAGCTGGCTGACGACCTCGAAATCATCAGTGATGAACGCGGCGTTCGCATCGCGCGAGAAGAAAGCGATTAGCACACGGCCATGGAGTTTCTCGACGCGCGCAGACTGACCGGGCCCAGCCTGCTCTTCGACGGCCCGGCCTGCATCCTCGACGTGGCGTGCACGCCGGAGGAGGCCGATGCGCTTGTTCCTGTCTGGGCGGAGAACGTCTCTCGAATGCTCGAGGCGCTTGACTGGCCATCCGCGGAGTTTGCCTTTCTGAAGCTAAAGGGCGGCGCCAGCCTGGCGTTCACTGCGCCGGTCGACCAACTATACGCCGGGTCCGGGATCAACGAGTGGGCCTGGGCCGCGAGTGCATTCGAGCTGGGCGTCAGCAGCGACGAGCCTGATTTCGACGCGGCCTTGAAGGCGCTGCGGTCGTCGTCGGACGAAGAGGCCAATGTCGAACTGATGTGGCTTATCGATGAAGCCGCCGCGCACGGCAAAACGCTGCTATGGGACGACGACTTTGTGTCGTTGGGGCTCGGCAAAGGCTCGCAGACCTGGAAAGTTCGCGAGATTCCCGATGTCCTGGAATGGGAGCGTTATCACGATGTCCCGATCGGTGTGGTTACCGGAACCAATGGCAAGACAACGACCGTCCGGTTTGCGACACACATCCTGCGGCAGACCGGCAGGCACGTCGGCCTGAGTTCCACTGACTGGGTCTCTGTAAACGACCGCATTATCGATCGCGGCGACTGGTCCGGTCCCGGCGGGGCGCGCACGGTCCTGCGAGAACAGGATGTCGACGTTGCAATCCTGGAAACCGCGCGCGGTGGCTTGCTGCGCCGGGGTATGGGTGTGGACCGCGCCGACGCGGCACTGATTACGAATATCTCGGAAGACCATCTTGGCGATTTCGGCTCGCGGAATCTCGATGAGCTGCTGGCCATCAAGTGGATTGTCAGCCGTGTGGTTCGGGCGCAGGGTCGCCTGATACTCAACGCCGAGGATCACCGGCTCGTCGCGAAGGCAAGAGACTACGTTGGTGACCTCGTGTGGTTCAGCCTCGATGCCGGGGATGCGGTCGTTCGCCGGCACGTTGACGCGGGCGGTCTCGCGTTCGCGCTCGATGGCGAAGAACTGGTGAAGTTGGAGAACGGCGCGCGCGACGTGATCTGCCGCGGCGCCGACATTCCTCTCGCCCTCGGGGGAGCGGCGCGGCACAACGTGGCCAATGCATTGTCGGCCGCGGCACTGACCTGGTGCCTGGGCGCGACGCTCGAGGAGATCGCGTCGGGCCTCACGACGATGAAGCAGGACAACAACCCCGGTCGCTGCAACATCTACGATCTCAACGGCATCAAGATCCTCATCGACTTCGCGCACAACCCGGCGGCTATGGCAGCCCTGTTCGACATGGCCAGCGCGATTCCTGCCAGTCGCCGTGCGCTGTGCTTCGGCCAGGCCGGTGATCGTCCCGACGACCTCATCCGCGAGCTTGCGCGGGACGCGTGGGAGATTGGTCTTGAGCGCATCGAGGTTTCGGAACTGGCGGATTATCACCGCGGGCGCGGGCACGGGGAAGTGTTCGGCATCATTCGCGACGAGCTCCTCAAGCAAGGTGCCAGTGCTGCGCAAATCGTGCACCACGAGCTGGAACTGGAATCACTGCAGGACGCGATTGACTGGGCGCGACCCGGCGACCTGATCATCATGCTTGCGTTGGGCGGCGCCGCGCCCGTGCAAGAGCGGCTCAGGGAACTGGGCGCTCGATAAACCCGACGATCGCGTCGGCAATATGCTGTGTCTGGGCCGGGGACAGGATATCGCCCGCAAGAACGTGGTGGCTTGGATCGCCGGGGTCCCGGATCTCGATCACGTCTTTCATCGGCGAGCCCGTGGCGCTGACAACCTCGAGTGCGGCATCCGGCGAGATCACCTGGTCATCGCTCGAGTAGAACATCAGAAGACGCTGCGGAATATCGGCTGGCAGCACTCGATTGGCACGATCGACAAGGCGCATCATTTCGACGGTTGCCGCTGTCGGATAGCACGTCGACCAGAATTTCTCCTGCAACGCGTTATGCGCTTTCCAGCAGCGGGTGTCGCCAACGAGCATTCGGGCCAACAGCGGCCCGGCCGGCCGTGTCAGCCATTGTGCCTTGGGATCGCGGGGTGCGAAATTCGGGGAGATCATGACGAGCGTGTCGATACGGTTGGCGAATTCCTGGTCGAGCACTGCCGCCGCCAGCGTAGCGCCGGTACTGGTCCCGATCACGATGGTCTTATCGCCGATCGTCGCGGCCTCGGAAAGCACCCGCCGAGCATCGTCGAGCCAGTGCTCGGCGAGTACGCCGTCCATGGCGGCTTCGACCTGCCCGTGTCCGGTCAGTCGGGCTTCGATCAGCGCGGCACCGAGCTGTCGCGCCACGGTCTCGGCGAGCGGTGCGGTCTCCTGCCGCGACGCCGAGAAGCCGTGCAGGGCCACGACGACCCAGGTCGGCTGCCGGGAATCGCCGTTCAGGATGATGCGCTCGTCCGCGCCGGCGATGAGGGCAGACGCCGGCAGTGCGGGCAGCTCCATACCGGGCGTGTAGTGCAGGCGGGCCGGCGTCGCGAGCCAGAGCAAGGCGACGAGCGCCGCCAGGGCAGCGAGTGAGAGCCAGGTCTTATTCAAGGCTCAGGATTTTTTTCCAGTGCTTCTTCTCGACCGGCATGATCGACAGGCGGTTGCCGCGACGGGTGAGAAGCATGCCTTCGAGGCTCTTCTGTGCCTTGATTTCGGTCAACGTGATATTGCGTTTGAGTTTGCGCACAAACTGGACATCGACCAGTATCCAGCGTGGTTCCTCCCGCGTGCTCTTCGGGTCGTAATACTTTGACGTCCTGTCGAACTGGCCCGGGTCGGGATACGGCTCGCTGGCGACTTTCATGATGCCTGCGATGCCCGGTTCCTTGCAGCTGGAGTGGTAAAAGAAGATCTCGTCACCGATGCGCATGTCGTCGCGCATCATGTTGCGTGCCTGGTAGTTGCGAATACCGTCCCACTTTTCGCGACGATCGCGCTCGAGGTCGTCGATGCTGTAGACGTCGGGTTCCGACTTCATCAACCAATATGCCATGTCGTTATCTACGGATTGTCAAGGGCCTTGAAAGGCGCGAGTTTAGCACGCTCGTCAGGCGCGATTTGCGCCGATTCGCATGGTAGGATTGCGCCTCGCGCATCCGCACGCGACCCTGGGAGGATAAGAACAAATGGCAAATATACTGGCCAATATTTTCGGTACGTCGCCCGTCCGGCCGCTCGAGCAGCACATGGATATCGTCTATCGCTGTGCCAAGAAGCTACGGCCGTTTGTGAACGCCGTGATCAATCGCGACCTGAAGCGCATGGCCGAGGTGCGCGGTCAGATTGAGGCCCTGGAACACCAGGCCGACGACCTGAAAAAGAGCATTCGCATCAACATGCCGAAGAGCCTGTTCATGCCGGTACCGCGGGAGGACCTGCTCGAGCTGCTGCTTGTGCAGGACAAGATCGCCAATCGCACCAAGGACGTGTCCGGCGTGATCATGGGGCGCAAGATGAAGATCCCGAAAGAGATTGCGCCGCAGTTTCTCGAGTTTGTCGAGAGCAACGTCGATGCCGCCAGGCAGGCGCGCAAGAGCGTGCGCGAACTGGACGAGTTGTTCACGGCCGGCTTCAAGGGCGCTGAGGTAACGCTCGTGTCGGAGCTCATCGAGGAACTGGACCAGATCGAGACGCATACGGACGAACAGCAAACGCTGATCCGGTCCGCGCTGTTCGAAATTGAAAAGACGCTGGACCCGATTGATGCCATCTTTCTTTACGAAGTCATCGAGCTGACCGGTGAAATCGCCGACATGGCGGAACGTGTCGGTCGCCGACTCGAACTGCTGCTCTCGTAAGACCAGGAAAAAATAAGAATTCGGGAATGCGCGCATGCCCGGAGGACCCCGAATGGAATATCAGACTACCTACATCGTGCTCGCAGCCGCTTTTGGCCTGTTCATGGCCTGGGGGATCGGCGCCAATGATGTTGCCAACGCAATGGCGACCTCGGTCGGCTCCAAGGCGCTGACAATCAGGCAGGCAATCATCGTTGCCGCCATCTTCGAATTCGCCGGGGCCGTGTTGGCCGGCGGTGAAGTCACCTCGACCATTCGCAAAGGCATCGTCGATGCCGACCAACTCATGGGCATCGACGACGGCGCAAAGATGCTGGTCTTTGGCATGTTGGCTGCGCTGCTTGCCGCGGGTACGTGGTTGCTGATTGCCTCGAGGAACGGCTGGCCTGTGTCGACGACGCATTCGATTGTTGGCGCCATCGTTGGTTTTGCGGCTGTCGGCATCGGCGTTGATGCCGTCCAGTGGGGTAAAGTCGGAACGATCGTCATGAGCTGGGTGGTGTCGCCGCTGACGGCCGGTTTTATCGCCTACCTGATCTACCGCAGCGTCCAGAAACTGATCCTGAGCCAGGACGATCCCCTGGCGAAAGCGAAGCGCTACGTCCCGGTCTACATGTTCCTGGCCGCGTTCACGATTACGCTTGTGACCATCCTCAAGGGACTGAAACATGTCGGTCTCACCTTGAGCATTCAAGACAGCTATTTTCTCGCTATTGCGATTGCGGTCGCTATCGCTGTTATTGGTGCCGTCGCGATCGCCCGAATCAAACCGGACCCGAAGGCCGAGAAGAGCCAGCACTTCTACACCGTCGAACGGGTCTTCGGTGTGCTCATGGTGATCACGGCCTGTGGTATGGCGTTCGCGCATGGTTCGAATGATGTTGCGAATGCTATCGGCCCGTTGGCGGCTGTCGTCAGCATCGCCAAGAACGGCGTTATCGGTGCCAAGTCGTCGCTCGATGCATGGGTCCTGATGCTGGGCGGCGCGGGTATCGTCGTTGGCCTGGCCACGTTCGGCCGTCACGTGATTGCGACGGTCGGCAAGAAGATTACCCAGCTCACGCCGAGCCGGGGATTCGCCGCGGAACTGGCCGCCGCCACGACCATCGTGATCGCCTCGGGTACAGGAATCCCGATCTCGACCACGCATACGCTGGTCGGCGCCGTTCTGGGTGTCGGCATGGCCCGCGGTATCGAGGCGATCGACCTGCGTGTCGTCGCGAGGATCCTGGTCTCGTGGGTCATCACCATACCGGCGGGAGCGATTCTCGCGATCCTGTTCTTCTTCGTGTTCAAGATGGTACTGCCCTAGGGGACTCCTCATGCGCTCACTGCTGGTCGCACTCATCGCGACGTTCATCTCGACCCAGGCAGCCGCCCAGCTCGCCGAGGCCCCGATCGTCCGGTACGACGCCCGGATACATCCGACGTTCGGGCCGGCCGGCATGGTGGCTTCCCAGAACTACCTGTCGTCGGCGGTTGGTGCGGAGATCCTTGAGGCGGGCGGGAACGCCGTCGATGCCGCGGTTGCGGTAGGTTTCTCGCTGGCAGTGACCCTGCCGAGGGCGGGCAATCTCGGTGGCGGCGGATTCATGCTGATTCACGACACGGCATCCGGCACGGACGTCGCGATCGACTACCGGGAAATGGCACCGATCGGTGCCACTCGCGACATGTATCTCGATGAAAACGGCGATGTCGATAACGAGCTCGCCAGGTTCTCGCACCTGTCCTCCGGCGTTCCCGGTACCGTGGCCGGGTTGTACAAGGCACACAGCGAGTTCGGCCGCCTGCCCTGGAAACGACTCCTGCAGCCCGCCATTCAGCAAGCGCGGGACGGCGTGACCATGACCTACGATCTCGCGGGCCTGTTGCGCGCACGCCGCGACCGGCTGTGCATGGACGAGGCAGCCTGCGGCTACTTCTACAAGGACGGCGGTGTTCCGTACGAGCCTGGCGAGCTCTGGGTGCAGGAAGACCTGGCGGCAACGCTCGAGCGTATTGCCGAAGACGGTCCTGCCGGGTTCTACGCGGGCGAGACGGCCCGGCTCATTGCCGCAGAGATGGCGCGGGGTGGCGGGCTGGTCGACGAGAAGTCGCTGGCAGCGTACCGGCCGGCCGTTCGCGAGCCGGTACGCGGTACCTACCGTGGCTACGAGATCATCACGATGCCACCGCCCAGCTCGGGTGGCGTCCATATCATCCAGATGCTCAACATCCTCGAGAACTTCCCGGTCGCCGAGTTGGGCGCCGGTAGTGCGGACAACGTGCACCTGCTGGCAGAATCGGCGAGGCTTGCCTACGCCGATCGATCCCTGTACCTCGGTGACCCGGACTTCGTCGAGGTGCCCGTAGGCTGGCTGACCAGCAAGGCGTACGCGAAACAATTGGCGGACAAAATCGACATGAAGGTCGCGCGCAAGTCCGAGGACGTCGCGCCCGGCGCCGTACCGGTACCCGAGAGTCCCGACACGACGCATTTCTCCGTCATCGACGATGAAGGCATCATCGTATCGAACACCTATACGCTGAACTTCTCCTACGGATCGGCCATCGCGGTTGACGGTGCCGGGTTCCTGCTCAACAACGAAATGGACGATTTTGCCGCCAAGACGGGCGTACCGAATGCCTACGGGCTGCTGGGAGGCGATGCCAACGCCATTGCCGCAGGCAAGCGGCCGCTGAGCTCGATGACGCCGACGATTGTCCTCAAGGATGGCGAAGCCTGGTTCGCAACGGGCAGTCCGGGTGGCAGCCGGATCATCACGACGGTGCTGCAGGTCGTGGTCAACGCCATTGATCACGGTATGAACCTGGCCGAAGCATCCGCCGCACCGCGCATGCATCACCAGTGGTACCCCGACGTGTTGCAGCTCGAGCCCGGTTTCAGTCCCGACACGGTCAAGCTGCTCGAGGAGCGCGGTCACGACGTGCGACGCTCGAACTACACGATGGGCAGCGTCCAGAGCGTGGGTTTCCGCGACGGCGTCTATCGGGGCGCTTCCGATACACGACGTCCCAATGCAGCGAGTTCCGCTCCGGCCGAAACGCGCGACCAGTGACGCGCACTGCGCCGCACATTTCGCAAGGGGCGCGTCGCTATGCTCTGGCCATCCTGGCCATTGTCAACATGTTCAACTTCATCGATCGGCAGATTCTCGCTATCCTGCTGCCGTCGATTCGGGATGAATTCGGTGTATCGGATGCCTGGCTCGGCTTTCTCACCGGCACCGCATTCGCGATGTTCTACATCTTCCTGGGCATACCTGTCGCACGTTATGCGGACCGTCACAACCGCCGCAACCTGATCGCACTGGCCGTCGCCGTGTGGAGCGGCATGACCGCATTGTCGGGCATGGCCGCCAACTTCCTGCAACTGGCGCTGGCTAGAATCGGCGTCGGTATCGGCGAGGCGGGCTGCAGTCCGCCCGCTCACTCGATGATTGCCGACCTGTATCCGCCGGAGAAACGCTCCACCGCGATGGGCGTGTACACGATCGGGATATCCGCCGGCATCATGCTGGCCAATCTGCTGGGCGGATGGGTTGTGCAAAACATCGGTTGGCGCGAGGCGCTGCTCATCGTGGGTTTGCCCGGCCTCGTGCTTGCGGCGATCGTACGCTTCTCCGTCGTCGAACCCAGCCGCGGGCACTCGGAGGGCAGGGAGGCCGTCGCGCAGCAGCCGCCTTTTTTGAAGACCTTGCGTTTCCTCTGGCGCAGGCCGTCGTTCGCGCATATGACGATTGCGGCGGCGCTGTCGTCCTACGTCGGCTACTCGGTGATCAGTTTCCTGCCGAGCTTTCTGGTGCGGAGCTATGGCATGCCGGAGGGGCAGATCGGTCTTTACCTCGGACTGATCATAGGCATCGTTGGCGGTGCAGGCTTTTTCCTCGGCGGCTACATCGCCGACCACCTCGGCCAGTCTGGCCATCGGCGGGCCTTGTCGTTTATCGGCATCACGGTTCTGCTGACGGCAATCCCTTACGCGGCTATGTTCCTGTCGGCAAGCTGGCAGGCGGCGTTGCTGTTGTTCCTGGTCCCTGCGGCAACGGCGAATGTCTATCTTGCGCCGGTGCTCTCGCAGGCGCAGGGACTGGTTTCGCTGCGCATGCGCGCCATGGCATCGGCGCTGGCGCTGCTGATTATCAATGTCATTGGCCTGGCACTTGGGCCTTTACTCACGGGTCTTCTCAGTGACCTGCTCGAGGCTCGTTTCGCGGCAGAGTCGATGCGCTATTCGCTGTTGACTGTCACCAGCATCGGGCTGCCGTGGGCCGCCTACCATTATGTACGCGCCGGCCGCACGATCGATGCGGACCTTGCGCGGGCGACAAAGCACGATTGAGACGCTCAGGCCCCGTCACTTGCCAATGAGGCGTTTCCGGTACTCGGATTCATACTGCGTCTGCATCTTGTAGAACGGGCGTCGCGGATCGCCATTGAGTACGTCCACCAGTACGTTCAGATGGGTATGCCAGCCGGTGCTGACACTGAGAACGGTGTCCATTGTGTCCAGGCGACGATGCGTCAGCACCAGCTTCACCGTGTCGCCCTGCTCGGTGAGTTCATAGAGAACGATCGAGGATTCGTCACCGAATTCCCAGGTGTGCTCAAGAACGTGCGGTGCTTCGCAACGCGTGACAACGCCGGTGAACGACATTTTTTCGGGCATGTCCCGATACTTGTCGGGCCGTGGAATATCCGCGTCACTGGAGAGAGAGACATTGTGAAAGTGCATGTCGACGTGGCCGTCGACAGCGGTCTCCACGTCGCCGCCACACAGCCATTTCGCGCGTTTTTCACTTTGCGTCAGGTAAGCCCAGACGCGCTCGACCGGTCCCGGTAACTCCCGCACAAACCGCACGGTATTCGCGTCTAGCAATTCACCGTATGCGTCCATCGCATCCTCCTTATTCGTCTTCTTCTATGAGCAGGCGCTCAAGCTTGTCGAGTCGCGGGGACCAGAACTCCCGCACCCTGTTGAGCCAGGCTTCCACCTCTTTGAAACCCTCGGCACTGAGCCGGTAGATCCGCCGTTGGGCATCGGCTCTTGACGTGACCATCCCGGCATCGCGCAGCACCTTCAGGTGCTGCGAGACGGCGGGCCGACTCATCTCGAACCGGCTGGCGAGATCGCCGAACGAGGTTTCTCCGGCGGCCAGGGACTCGATGATCTGGCGGCGCGTGGGGTCGGCCAGGGCGGTAAAGGTATCCATGGCCATATGATAAGTAAATACTTAATTAAGTCAAGACTTAATTAATTTGGACAGAGGGGCGGGGGCGGGCCTGGCCTGCAACGCCGTATCGTGAGGTGTCAGACGGCGCGCAGGTACCAGTCGAAGTCCTGCTGCGCGATCTTGTTGTGGAATTGCTCGGCCTCGTAACGCCGGACCCTGGCGTAGTAGCGGCAATAGTCGCTGCCGAGGTAGGCGGGCAGCACCTTGCTGCCCTCGAACTTGTCGATGGCCGCTTCCCAGCGATTCGGGATGCGCAGCCTGGGTGTGATCTCCTGCCCCTGCTCGATCATCGTGCCCGGTTCAATACGGTTCTTGACGCCGTAATGCACGCCGGCTGCGACCGCAGCCATGACGAGGTACGGGTTGGCGTCGGCGCCGGCGACGCGATGCTCGAGGCGCAGGTTGCGTTCGTCGGACTCCGGTATGCGTACCGAGACGACGCGGTGATTAACGCCCCAGTTCGGCTCCACCGGCGCGAACATATCCGGTCGCAGGCGCCGGTACGAGTTGGCGTTGGGTGCGCAGAGGAGCGTCGTCTCCGGCATGAGCTTGAGCAGGCCGCCAACGGCGTGCCGCAGGCGTGCCGAAAACGGCGGCTGCGCCATTTTCTCTTTGCCCTGGGAAAAGAAATTCTTGCCGTCCTTGTCGACGATGCTCATGTGAATATGCAGGCCGCTGCCGGCATAGTTCTCAAAAGGTTTGGCCATGAAGCAGGCAATGAAGCCGTGTTTGCGGGCCGCAGCCTTGACGATGCGTTTCAGCAGGACAGCATGGTCGCAGGCCAGGACCGGGTCGTCGACATGATGCAGATTGATCTCGTACTGACCGGGGGAATATTCCGAAATCGCGGCATCGGCCGGCACGTTCTGCGCCTTGCACCAGTCGTAAACGTCGTCGAGGAATCCCTCTACTTCAAACAGATCGTCGGGATGGTAAACCTGGCCGCCCGGCTGCGGCCGGTTGGTCCCCGGGACTTTCGGTGTGCCGACCCGGGGTGTATCGGACGCAGCATCGAGAAGATAGAACTCCAGCTCGGTTGCGACCACGATCTTCTTGCCGCCTGCCTTGAGAGGCGCGATGGCTTTCTCGAGAACCGTTCGGGGATCGCCGAAGAAGTTGCCGCCATCCTCTGAGCGCATGCGAAAAAACGCCTGGCCCATCGGCTTCTTCGACCACGGCACGGGTACGATAGAGCCGGGTATCAGTGCGGCAGGCAGGTCCGGGTCGCCGTCGTCGGCGCCATACGGTACGCCGGGCACCACTTCGCCAAGGCCGGTGAGCATCGTGGCGCCTGCACAGAAGATGAAACCCCCGTCGCACACCTTGTCGAAATCGCCGCGGCGAATGCGTTTGCCCTTCAGGAATCCGCTGAGGTCGGGGATGAGCAGGTCCAGTGATTCGAACCTGCCGTATTTCTTTTCTGCAGCTCGCAACTCCGAAAGCAGGGACGCGCGTTTCGCCATGATGGGGTCTCGTCAGTGATAGCGCGGCCAAGGATCATCGATTTGTGAAGCGCCCGCAATATCCATTCTGTTACTATATGATGGAATTGAAAATCATAATGTGGAACGCCCGATGCTCGAAAGGAAATCGCCAAAAGGTGCCCAGGCTGCATTGCGCGCGGTGCGCCTGTTGAAGCTGTTCACCGCGGCACGACCCGAGTTACAGCTCGCCGAGGTCAGTCGCCTCGCCGGCCTGAACAAGACCACGGCGCATCGACTGTTGCAGGCGCTCCACAGCGAGTCGCTTCTGGATCGCAACGCCAGTAACGGCGCGTACCGGCTCGGACCGGCGCTCATGGCCCTGGGCGTGCAGGCATTGTCCAGCGACAACCTGAGGCTCAAGGCGCGCCCGCTGCTCAAGCGACTGGCCGAGGAGACTGGCGAAACGGCGACGCTCGAAGTGCCGATCGACGACTCGATGCTGATTCTCGACGAGGTGACCGGCGGGCATTTTCTGGCGGCGGGCGGCAATGTCGGGACACGCTGGCCCATGCACGCGACGTCGACCGGCAAGGCGTTTATTGCGTTTGACGAGTTCGGACTGGACCGCCTGGCGGAGCGCCTGACCCCGCTGACCGCCCGGACGATCGTCGACCGGGCTAAGCTCGAGAACCAGTTCGGGGAAATTCGCCGCCGCGGCTTTGCCGAAACCGTCGACGAGCTCGAGGAGGGATTCTCGGGCGTCGGGGCGGTCGTCCGGGGCAGCACCGGGGAAATACTCGGTGCGTTGTCGATCTGCGGCCCGACACAGCGGATGTCGGAGAGCCGGCGGTCCAGCCTCGGGGCAACGCTGTGTACCGCTGCCGGGCAGCTGCAACCGCGCTACTGAGCCAGCATGCTAATATGCGCGACGACTAATGGCTGCAGGAATGACTCTATCAATACTCGCAAGCTGGTCTCCCGGAACCTCATCCGAACGTCCTTCGTCGCACTCTGGCTTGCGACCCTGATCCCACTCCCTGCTGCAGCGCTCGAGGTGCAGACGCCTGCCGTCGGTTTGACCGGTGTACCGCTGGCCTACTCGGTGTCAGGCGTTGCGGCGGGCGAGGCCGTGAAACTGTCGGTAGACGGCTCGACCTACACAGCGATTGCCGATGCAGAAGGCAACGCGGCGTTTGCCGATGTCGCGATTGAAAAGGCCGGCGTTGCCGGTATCGAAGTAACGGCGGGCACGGCAACAGCCACCCGAGAACTGCGCGTCATACCCGGCTGGGTGTCCGTCTTGCCCGCGATCCTGGCCATTACGATCGCGTTGACGTTGCGCAACGTAATCCCGGCGTTGTTGCTGGGGCTTTGGGTTGGTGCAACGGCGCTTCGGTCGTTCACGTTCGAAGGAGCAGGGCGCGGCCTGCTCGACAGTTTCCAGGTGTTCGTGACGAGCGCTATCGCAGATTTCGACAGGGCCTCGATTATCCTTTTCACCATGATGATTGGCGGCATGGTCGGGATCATCACGCGCAACGGTGGCATGGCGAGCATCGTGCGGTCCATCGTCAGTCGTGCGAAGACGGCGATCGGCGGTCAGGTTGCCGTGTGGCTCATGGGCCTGATGATCTTCTTCGACGATTACAGCAACACGCTGGTCGTCGGCAACACGGCGCGCTCACTGACAGACCATCTCAACATATCGCGCGAAAAACTGGCGTATATTGTCGACTCAACGGCGGCGCCAGTTGCCTGTATAGCGCTGATTACGACCTGGATCGGTTACCAGATCGGCCTTGTCGACCAGGCGCTGGGTACGATCGACGCGTTGGCCGATGTACAGGCCTACTCGGTATTTATCCATTCGATCCCGTACAGCTTCTACCCGATACTCGCGATTGTATTCGTCCTCATGATCTCGGCGAGTGGCCGCGACTTCGGGCCCATGTATGCCGCCGAAGTACGCGCACGAAATGGTGCGGTAAAACCGGAGACCGGTGACGCGCTGCCTTCGATCCAGGGCGACGAACTCGAGCCCAAGGACAACATTCCGTTGCGTGCGGTCAATGCTTTCGTGCCGATCATCGCGCTGATTATTGCGTTGATGCTCAGCCTGTATCTGCTCGGGGAGGGCGACTCTCTCGTCGCGATCCTCGAAACGACCAGTCCTTACCAGGCGATGATGTACTCGTCTTTCGTCGGCGTCCTGGTAGCTGCCGCCCTGTCGATCGGACAGCGCATCCTGTCGGTCCACGAGACCGTCGACGCCTGGTACGGTGGTCTCAGGGCAACCCTGTTCGGCATGATCATACTCGTGCTGGCGTGGTCTCTTTCGGACCTGACCGCGTCCCTGAATACCGCGCAGTATCTTGTGACATTGCTGGCCGATACGCTGCCGGTCGGACTGATCCCGGCCATCGTCTTTGTGCTGGCTGCGTTCACGGCGTTCACGACCGGCACGAGCTGGGGGACGATGGCCATCCTGATGCCGCTGATCATTCCGCTGGCATGGGCTGTAATGAGCGTCAATGGCATCGCCGATCCAGGCGGGATGCATATTCTTTACTCGGCCGTTGCCTGTTGCCTGGGCGGCGCCGTCTGGGGCGATCATTGTTCGCCAATTTCCGACACCACCGTGCTGTCATCGGTAGCGAGTGGCTGCGATCACATCGAACACGTGCGTACACAGCTGCCGTATGCGCTGGTCGTTGGCTTTGTCGGCCTGTTCGTCGGTACGATTCCCGGGGGCTTCGGGATGTCGCCGCTGGTCTCGATCGTGATCGGTATCGCGATTCTCGGCCTCGTTCTGAAGCTCCTGGGGAAGAAAGCAGAAGCGAGTTAGCACCATGCCCAGAAGACCCATAGTCGGTGTGCCGGCAGACCGGCGAGATTTCGGCCCCCATCCATTTCACATGGTGGGCGAGAAGTACCTGGTTGCGCTGCTCCGGGCAGCGAACGTGTTGCCGCTCATGGCGCCCGTGCTTGCCGATGACGTCGATCTCGACGAATTGCTGGACCAGGTCGATGGTGTGTTCCTGACGGGAAGCTACTCCAATCTCGAACCCCATCACTACGACGGCGAGCCGAGCGACGAAGGTACGCTGCACGATCCGCACCGTGACGCGCTTACCCTGCCGCTGGCCCGGCGCGCGCTGCAGCGTGGCGTGCCCTTGCTCGCTGTCTGCCGCGGCTTCCAGGAACTGAATGTCGTGCTGGGGGGGACGCTGCACCAGAAAGTGCATGAGGTCGCGGGTTACCACAATCACCTGGAGAACAAGAACGATCCTCTGGACGTGCAATACGGACCCTCCCACCCCGTCAGTCTGCCCGAAAATGGACTGTTGCGCGGGCTGCTGGGCAGTGATACTGCAATGGTGAATTCCCTGCATGGGCAGGCGATCGCAAGGCTGGCCAAAGGTGTCAGCGTCGAGGCCGTCGCGGACGACGGGCTGATCGAGGCGTTCCGGGTCGACGACGTCCCCGGGTTTGCCCTCGCGGTGCAGTGGCACCCCGAGTGGAAAGCGACCGAGAACGAATTGTCCAAAGTGATTTTCAAGGCGTTTGGCGATGCATGCAGGACCTACGCCCGCCAACGACAGGTGTAACGTGAGTGACGACAACCTACTGCAGGACTGGCTGACGGAGAACAGAATCGACGATGTCGAGGCGATTGTGCCCGACATGGCGGGCGCCGCGCGTGGCAAGGTAGTGCCCGCTGCGAAGTTTGGCAAAGGCGACATGAAAATGCCCGAGGGGGTCTTTGCGCAGACCATCTCCGGTGACTACGTCAACGACCCCGACAATGTCGAGGACAGGGACATGTTGCTCGTGCCCGACCCGGAGACGCTGCGACCCGTGCCCTGGGCGGCGGACAATGCTGCCGCGGTATTCCTCGACTGCTATCACCGTGACGGTTCTCCGGTCAACAAGTCGCCGCGAGCCGTACTACGCAACGTGTTGACCCAGTATGAATCGAAAGGCTGGATTCCGGTCGTGGCTCCCGAGGTGGAGTTCTACCTGCTTAGCCCGTATTCCGATCCGAACGAAGACGCCGAGCCGCCCGAAGGTCGCCTTGGCTGGACCGAGGGCGCAAACCAGCCCTACAGCATCGATACGATGAACGATTTCGACCCGTTCATTAACCGGGTCTACAAGTATTGCGAAGCCCAGCGAATCAACATCGACACGATCTCCCAGGAAATGGGCCCGGCGCAATTCGAGCTGAATTTTCTGCATGGGGACGCGCTGGAGCTCGCGGACCAGGTGTTCCTGTTCAAACGCACGGTCCGCGAAGCAGCGATCAAACACAAGATGCACGCGACGTTTCTTGCCAAGCCGATGGCAGAGGACGCAGGCAGCGCACTGCACATTCACCAGAGCGTGGTCGACACGCGTGGCAGGAATGTGTTCTCCGACGACAAGGGTGAGCCAAGCGCGTTGTTCTACGGGTTTCTCGGCGGCCTGCAGAAATACATGAACGATGCGATGCTCCTGTTCGCACCGTACGTGAATTCCTACCGCCGGCTGGCCAGCCCCTGGGCCTCACCCGTCAACCTGGCCTGGGCGATCGACAACCGCACCGTCGGTTTGCGCGTGCCCGACTCGCCTCCGGAGGCGCGCCGTATTGAGAACAGGCTCGCAGGATCCGACGTTAACCCCTATCTCGTCACGGCGGCGACGCTGGCCTGTGGGTACCTCGGCATGGTCGAAGGGCTGACCCCGACACCGCCGATCGAGGGCAGTGCCTACAGTGAAGAACACAGCTTGCACCGTCATATATTTGAAGCGATCGACGCGTTGCGCGAATCCGGGCCAATGCGCGGCATGCTGGGGGAATCGTTCGTCGATCTGTACGTCGCACTGAAAGAGAATGAGTACAAGGAATTCCAGGAGATCATTACGCCCTATGAGCGTGAAATCCTGATGTTCAACGTTTGATACCGAAGAGAGCAGGTGACCAATGGCAGCAATAGAAAAGCGCTCACGCGAAGACTGGCAGGCGCTCGATAAAGAGCATCATCTGCATCCGTTCACGGATCACAAGGACCTGCACGTGAAACGCTCGCGCATCATTACCCGCGCAGACGGCGTGTACATTTATGATGCCGATGGCAGCAAGATCCTGGACGGGATGTCGGGACTCTGGTGTGTCAACGCGGGTTACGGCCGCGAGGAGATCGTCGAGGCGGCCGCCGCGCAGATGCGAGAGCTGCCTTACTACAACAATTTCTTCCAGTGTGCGCACCCACCGTCTATCGAGTTGGCCGCCATGCTCAAGGAAGTGTCTCCGCCGCAGTTCAATCGTGTGTTCTTCACCGGCTCGGGGTCGGAGTCGAACGACACCATCGTGCGTATGGTGCGCACGTATTGGGACCTTATGGGCCAGCCCGGACGTCACACCATCATCAGTCGTCACAATGCGTACCACGGCTCGACCGTCGCCGCGGCGAGCCTGGGTGGCATGAAGCCCATGCACAAGCAAAGCGGATTGCCGATCCCGGGTATTGTGCACGTCGAGCAGCCGTACTGGTTCGGTTCGGACAGGACGCTGTCGCCCGACGAGCTGGGGCTCGCCGCCGCACGCTCGATCGAAGAAAAGATCAACGAGCTCGGTCCGGAAAAGATTGCTGCCTTCATCGGCGAGCCGATACAGGGCGCCGGCGGTGTAATCATTCCGCCGGACAGCTACTGGCCGGAAGTGCAGCGCATCTGCGAGAAGTACGACATCCTGCTGATTTCCGACGAGGTGATTACGGGATTCGGGCGGCTGGGCGAGTGGTTCGGGGCCAACTACTACGGTACGAAACCCGACTTCATGCCGTTCGCCAAAGGCGTTACGTCGGGCTATCTGCCGCTGGGTGGTGTGCTGGTCAGCGATCGCGTAGCCGATGTCCTCGTGGACAAAGCGGGCGAGTTTGCACACGGGTACACGTACTCGGGTCACCCGGCGGCGTGTGCGGTGGCCATCGCCAACCTGAAGATCCTGCACCGCGAGAAACTCGTGGAGCGCATTCGCGACGATATCGGTCCGTACCTCCAGGCCAGGTGGGCCACGCTGGCCGAACACCCCCTCGTCGGCGAAGCGCGCATGGTGGGTCTCATGGGTGCCTTCGAACTCGTGAAGGACAAAGAGACGCTGGAGCGCTTCGACCCGGAGGCCGGGGCCGGCCCGACGTACCGCGATCATGTGACCGCGACCGGACTTTGCCTGCGGGCTTCAGGTGACACCATAATCTGTGCGCCGCCGTTTACACTCTCGCATGCCGAGGCTGACGAGCTCATCGACAAGGCACTGATTGCACTGGATCTGACGCAGAAGTCACTCAAGGCTTAAGTATGGACAAGTTCGATAGTGACAATGCGATAAGCCGGGAAAGCCTCTACGGCACGACCCCGGAGCCGACGTACGCCGGCGTGACATCCTTCATGCGTCGCAAGTACGTGACGGACCTCGAGGGTGTGGATGTGGCGGTCACGGGTGTACCCCTGGATACGGCAACCACCAATCGCCCGGGAACGCGTTTCGGGCCGCGCGCCATACGCAATGCGTCGACGATCATGGCCTGGGAGAAACCCTATGGCATGGCCTTCGATCCTTTCGACAAGTTGGCCGTGGCCGACGTCGGCGATTGCTATTTCGATCACGGCAAGCCGCAGACGGTTCCGGACGCGATCGAGGCGCATGCGTCGAAAATCATCGAGCAGGGGCCGGCACTGCTGACGCTCGGGGGAGACCATTTCATTTCCTATCCCTTGCTCAAGGCACATGCCGGGAAGCACGGCGCACCGCTCTCGCTACTGCATTTCGATGCCCATAGCGACACTTGGCGCGACAAGGACGACCGAATCGATCACGGGACCATGTTCTATTGGGCGGCGAAACACGGCATCGTCGATCCTGCATCGTCGGTGCAGATCGGGTTGCGCACGGAAAACCCCGACACCATGGGATTCAATATCATCGACGCACCCAAGGTGCACCGGGCGGGCATCGAGGCAGTAGTGGAGGAGGCGCGCCGGCACCTCGGCAACAAGCCCGTCTACGTGACGTTCGACATCGACTGCCTGGATCCGAGTTATGCGCCGGGGACAGGGACGCCGGTCTGTGGCGGTCTGACTTCACACCAGGCCATGTCCATCCTGCGCGGCCTGCAGGGGATCAATATCGTCGGCATGGATGTGGTGGAAGTTGCGCCTGCCTACGACGTCGCGGAGATCACGTCGCTGGCAGCGTCGCACATCGCAATGGAAATGCTCTACCTGTACGCCTGCAAGTAGATCAGTCGGGCTTGCTCGCGTCCCCGGGCAAAAAGACGCTGATGATAAGGTCCGCTATCTCGTCCAGCGTGCCACTGTCGTCGACATCAATGCCGCTGGATAACGGCAGCTCCTTGCCGAGCGCCAGCAGCCCTCCTGACGACAGGCGAATCATGTTGAAGATCAGCTTGGGATTACCGGGAACGGCGATGCCGAGCTCCTGCAGCTCCCTGATCATGCCAAAGGTGGTTTCGAAGAACGGCCGGAGATGGGTCTCGACCAGCCAGTTGAGGCGCGGGCTGGCGTAGCTCGCTTCCTGCACCATGACCTTGTGCAATGCTGGCTGGCTCTTTGCGTAATACACGTAGGCCTTGATCAGGGAAGCCATGCGCTGCTTCGGGCCTTCGTGCTTGTGATGCTCGAGCGACGCGGCAAGCGAGTGCCGGAAATCGCGAAATACCCTGTCGGCTGCAGCGCGCCAGAGCTTGTCCTTGTTCTGGAAGTGATACGTAATGAGTGGGTGATGCACGCCGGCACGCTCGGCAATGTCGCGCGTCGAAGTGCCTTTGAAGCCATTTTCCGAGAACGCCTCGATCGCGGCGTCGAGTAACTTCTCCTGGGTGACAATGCTGCGCTGTTGTTGTTTGCGTGTGGTCTTGGCCGCGACAGCGGCATTAGTTTCTTTTGACACTATGTTTACCGAGCCTGAAAATAAAACAATCCCGCGCAGGGTAACGGGATTGTCATATATGGTCTAGCCTGGAAACGTTTACGGCCCGATTTATTCGACAAGGTGGACAAAAGTCAAATAAATCGGGCAATTGCGCTACTCGATGGCGAACATCATGCGCACGCCGGCGCGTTTCTCAACCAGGACGCCGTTCTCGATAACCGGTTCGAATTCCCATTTCTCGACAGCACGCAGTGCGGCGTTGTCAAAGACACCTTCGGGTGTCGACTCCTTTATCTCGAGATCCTTGACGGATCCGTCCATCGTCACGGTAAAGACGACGTCCACCCAGCCCGACTGGTTGCGGCGCTGTGCGGTGCGCGGGAACTTCGGCGCGACGTAGCGAGTCCGCGTCAGGGAGCTGATCGAGACAGGTGCCATGTCGCCAGCCGTTGCGGGTGATACTTGCGCCTTGGCGGTGGCCGGCGGTTCTACGACCGGCTTGGCGGCCGTACCGGCCGCTTCTTTGGTGGTGACAGACGCGTCTGCACTGGCAGGCACAGCATCGACCGTGTCGGCAACCGGCTCGTCGACGGTCTGCGCGGCGGCCTCGGCGGCGGCCTGCTCGGCAAGGCGGCGCTCGGCGGCTTCCTTTTCGATAGCGGCCTGGCGATTGGCTTCTTCGATACGGCGCTGTTCCTGTGCGGCGCGTTGTTCACGCCGGACAATGGCTTCGCGTGCACCTGCCAGGGCGGTCGCCGCAGCCGTCAGCTCGGGATTGGATGCATCGATCTCACTTGCGTCGTCAAGCAGCGCCTCGGCCGCGTCGAGGTTTCCGGCATCGATTTCCGAGCGAGCCTGCAGAACCAGCTTGCTCGCCACTACGTTGAGACCCTGGCGGGCTGCCGTATTCTGCGGATCGCCCGCCAGCATCAATTCATAGTAATAGCGTGCGTTGTCATTGGCCGGGCTCAACAGCATGCCTTCTGCCAGGCGCGCATTGGCCTTCAGGAGAACGTCGTCTTCCAGCTGCGCGCTGCGCGCCTGGTTCAGTTCGGCGCGGACCACGTCAATCTCGGGGTCGCCGATGTTCAGCGCGATTGCCGCAGCCACGGAGTTGCCGGCATCCTCGAAACGCCGGTCCCTGATTGCGGCACGGGCATTCGTCAGGTGATTGCGTAACTGCATCTGCCAAAGCTGAGCCGTCAGGAATGGCAGGCGGGCGTTCCGAGCGTCGACCAGGGCAACGCGCTGCAACGCGGCCTCGGCTTCGTCCACTCGTCCCTCCAGCAAGGCGGTTTCCGCCATGCCAAGCGCCTGCTGAATCACGGCGTCCAGTTCCGCCGCATGAATCGCGTTCGACCGATCTGCGGCCACCGCGGCCGCATAGAGTTCTATAGCGTTCGATCCCACCGGGTTATAGATCTGTCCGGCTTCGCGTGCGAGACGTGCCTCGTCGACAAGCGCATCGACATCGACGCTCGCTTGCGTCTCCGTACCGGCATCGCCTTCTGCATCGGGCGCAGCCGGAGAAGATGCGATCGGGGCGGGCTCGGCAACAGGCGTTGCCATGTCATCGCTGCCCAGGAACCAGTAGCTGGCGCCGGCGACGGTAAGCGCGACAATCGCCACCAGGCCGATCACTTTCAGTTTTGAAAACAGCGACCCTCCGGAGTCACTGGTCCTTGCCGGCGTCGGCAGTTCGAGGACGGATTCCTCGGGCCGTGTCGGCGATGGCTCGGCATCGCCTTTGAATTTACTGGTAACCGTGCTGATGAGCCCGGTCATTGTCGCGGTGAAGCCGGACTCGTCGTCGCCAAAAGCGCTGGACAAGCCTTCGTCGATGGGCGAATCCATCGTCAGCTCACCAAGCGGTGGATCGACCGGCCTGCGCCTGGCTGCGGCTTGCCGCGCCGGCTGCTGCGCGGGTCGCGGTGCAGGGGCCGGCGTCGCGGTTCTCGCTGCGCCCGGCTTCGGCGCTGCGGGCCTCGGGGCCGGTTGCGCCTGTGGCTTCGGCGCCGGTTTCGCGGCAGCCCTTGGAGCCGGAGCGGGCCTGGCCGCTGCGGCACCGCTTAACTTGAAGGCCGCATCCGGCGCTTCCAGGTGGTGTTTTACCGACGCCTCGACCGCGAGGCGGGCACGCCCGGGCGAGACCGGCTTCAACAGGAAGCGGTAGACTTTGCCGCGATTGATCAGGTCCATGAGCATTTCGCCGTCGTCGCGGCGGCCTGCAACGATCGAGACCAGGCGTGGAGAACCCTTGCGCAGGTGCAAGGTCAGCTGCTCTACTTTCTGGCCAACCATCGCGGCATCGACGACCGCCACGCCAACCTTGTGTTCGCGGATCAGCGCTTCAGCCTGGGCCAGCGTATTTGCATAGTGCACCGAGTGCATGCCGCGCGAAGACTCTTTGATCGTCGTCAGGAATTCCTGGTCTTTCGTGAGTACGAGAACGTCGACCGACCGCGATCCGACAGACGCAGCCGCCGAGACTTTCGTCGGGTTCAGGGCAGGCATCTGGCCGGTTCCGTCGCTGATTATCGTAGAGCCGTTTTCGGACGTCTCCATAATAATGTGTTCTGCGGGTTCGTCAGGTATGGCCGCCGTATCGTTGGCCGATTCGGCAAGGGCCATCAGGCGCATTTGCCGGGTGGCGTTGTCGACGAGTTTCAGCAATGAATCGCCGGTGACGCTGCCACGGACAACCTGGAAGACTTCTTCGTCACTGACAAGTGCTTCGACATCCTGGCTGCTGTTGCCGGCCAGCAGGATGCCCACCATGTCGGGTGAACGTTTCTTCGCCTCTCGCAAGGCTTCGATGCCGCTCATGCCCGGCAGGTTCTGAGCGGTGATAATGACATTGATCGGGGTTTCGCCGAGGGTATTCAAAGCTTCGGTGCCGCTGGTTGCACAATGCACCGTGTAGCGATCGCCAAACCCGGAACTCAACGAGTCGAGCGTGCTTTGCTCGCTGTGCAGCAACAACACCTGTGTCTTGAATTGGTTGAACGCCACCGTGTTTCCTCCAATGCCTTATGTTTAATCGCACGCGCAGTCCTTGCGTCTTAGAAGTATATCCACACGTACCGGGCCAAGCGTCGGTCCACAGCGACAGAATACTGAATCTGTGACATGGCGCACAGTGAAAGTGCAGGTCGCGTCACGTTTGCGGCCCGGGGCGGGCCACGAAACGCGACTAAGGGCACCGAGACTGGGCTCAGGACCGGTTTTCGACCTCGGTAAGGAGGGCCTCGATGGCGTCGGCGAGCGGCAGGACCTGCTGCTGTTTCGAGCCAAGGCGGCGAACCGCAACCGTACGGTTTTCGAGCTCTCGCTGGCCCACGGCGAACAATGCCGGGACCTTTGCAACGCTGTGTTCGCGCACCTTGTAGGAAATTTTCTCGTTACGCAGGTCGCTATCGGCGCGCAGGCCGGCCGCCCGCAATCTGGCGACGACGTCCAGCGCGTAGTCATTCGCGTCTGACGTAATGGTCAGGACTTTCACCTGTTGCGGTGCGAGCCACAGCGGCAGGTTGCCGGCGTGGTGCTCGATCAGTATGCCCATGAAGCGCTCGAGCGAGCCGAGCATCGCACGGTGCAACATGACGGGAACGTGCTTGTTGCCGTCCTCGCCGATATAGCTGGCACCGAGACGCTCGGGCATATTGAGATCGACCTGGAGGGTGCCGCACTGCCAGTCACGCCCAATTGCGTCACGTAAAACGAACTCGAGCTTCGGCCCGTAGAACGCGCCTTCCCCGGGATTGTGCGTGTAGTCCAGTCCGCTCGCTTCGAGTGCTTTCAGGAGCGCTGCTTCAGCCTGGTCCCAAACGGCGTCTTCGCCGACACGCACTTCGGGCCGGTCCGCGAACTTGATGCGCACTTCATCGAACCCGAAGTCTCTGTAAATACTCAAGATCAGTTTACAGACTGCAATAGACTCATCGGTGATCTGCTCGGGTGTGCAGAAAATATGCGCGTCGTCCTGGGTGAACGCGCGCACACGCATCATGCCGTGCAGTGCGCCTGAAGGTTCGTAGCGATGACACTTGCCGAACTCGCCCAGCCGCATCGGCAAATCGCGATAGCTCTTGATGCCCTGGTTGAATACCTGGATGTGCCCGGGACAGTTCATCGGCTTGATAGCGAAGGTCCGCCCGTCCACGGTCTCCGACGTAAACATGTTGTCGCCGAACGATTCCCAGTGCCCCGAGCGCTCCCACAGTGAGCGGGCCACCATCTCGGGCGTGTTGACCTCCAGGTAGCCGGCCTCTGCATTCTTCTGCCGCACATACGAGATCAGCGACTGGAATACGGACCAGCCGTTCGGATGCCAGAAGATGGCACCCGGCGCTTCCTCCTGGAAATGGAAAAGGTCCATGACGCGGCCGAGGCGACGATGGTCACGCTTCTCGGCTTCCTCGAGCATGAGCAGGTACTTGCGCAGCGCCTTGTCGTTCGACCAGGCCGTGCCATAGATGCGCTGCAACATCTCGTTGTTCGAATCGCCCCGCCAGTAGGCGCCGGATACGTGCGTCAGCTTGAACGCCTTGCCGAGCTTGCCGGTCGATGGCAGGTGCGGGCCGCGGCAGAGGTCGATGAATTCACCCTGGCGATACAGGGTCAGGTCTTCATCTGACGGAATGCTCTCGATGATTTCCGCCTTGTACTCTTCGCCGATACCACGGAAGAACGCGGCCGCTTTGTCTCGTTCCCAGACCTCACGCTCGATGGACTCGTCGCGGTCCACGATCTCTTGCATACGAGCTTCGATCGTCTCGAGGTCGGCCTCGGTGAAGGGCTCGGCGCGCGAGAAGTCGTAGTAGAAACCGTTTTCGATCGCCGGGCCGATCGTTACCTGGGTATCGGGCCACAGTTCCTTGACGGCTTCGGCAAGGACATGGGCGGCGTCGTGCCGCAATAGCTCGACGCCGTCGTCGGATTCGCGGGTGATGATCTCGACGGCAGCATCGGCATCGATGTCGCGATTGAGGTCCCGGAGTTCTCCATCGACACGAACTGCGACGGCGGCACGCGCGAGTCCTTCGCCGATACGGGCGGCAATTTCACTGCCGCGAGTGGCAGCGTCAAACTCCTGCACGGAGCCGTCAGGTAGGGTGATCTTCAGCATGCGCGGAATTGTACTCGAATTGCCCCGCGGATAAACAAGTTCGAGTACAATCCGGGCCCATGAATGACAGCGAACCGCGGGACTTTATCCGCAAGATCATTGCCGACGACCTCGAGTCAGGCAAGCACACCGAAATCGTGACCCGGTTCCCGCCCGAGCCGAACGGCTACCTGCATATCGGGCACGTGATGGCGATCTGTCTGGACTTCGGCGTTGCCGCGGAGAACGGCGGTCGGACCTTTCTGCGTCTCGACGATACCAATCCCGGCAAAGAGAGCCCAGAGTACGTCGCGGCGATCAAGGATGACGTTCACTGGCTTGGCTTCGACTGGGAAGACCGGCTGACACATGCGTCCGACTATTTCGACCGCCTGTACGCGTCCGCTGTGCAGTTGATCGAGCAGGGCGTCGCTTACGTTGACAGCCTGAGTGCCGAGGAGATCAGGCAGTATCGCGGAACGCTCACCGAGCCAGGCAGGAACAGTCCCTACCGCGATCGCAGTATCGAGGAGAACCTCGACCTGTTCAGACGCATGTACGCAGGCGAATTCGCCGACGGTGAGCATGTGTTGCGAGCGAAGATCGACATGACGTCGCCGAACATGAACATGCGCGACCCGGCGATCTACCGGATTCGCCATGTCCCGCACCAGAATGCCGGTGACAAGTGGTGCATCTACCCGATGTATGACTATGCGCACGGAATGTCGGATGCGTACGAGGGCATTACCCACTCGCTGTGTACGCTCGAGTTCGAAGATCATCGCCCGCTGTATGACTGGTTTCTCGATCAGTTGCAGCCCGAACATCGGCCGCGGCAGATCGAGTTTTCGCGACTCAACCTGGCTTATACGATCACGAGCAAACGCAAGCTCAAGATGCTCGTTGACGAAAGCATCGTGTCAGGCTGGGACGATCCACGCATGCCCACCATTTCAGGTATGCGGCGGCGCGGTTATCCGCCCCAGGCGCTGCGCGAGTTTGTGAGGCGCGCAGGCGTGACCAAGAAAGACAAGCTTATCGAGATGGGGGCGCTGGAAACCTGCGTACGTGACGTCCTTGGCGACGCTGCACCGCGACGCATGGCCGTATTGCGCCCGCTCAAGGTGGTATTGACCAACTACCCGGAGGACCGGGTGGAGCTCATGGAGGCCATGAATCACCCGGCCAATCCGGACTTCGGGACCCGGGAATTACCATTCTCTCGCGAATTGTGGATTGAGCAGGATGACTTCATGGAGGACGCGCCTCGCAAGTTCTTCCGTTTGAAGCCGGGTGGCGAAGTCAGGCTGCGATCCGGTTACATCATTCGCTGCGACGAGGTCGTCAAGAACGACAGGGGCGATGTCATCGAGCTGCGGTGTTCTTACGACCCGGATACCCGCAGTGGCACCGGCACTTCGGATCGCAAGGTCAAGGGCACGATCCACTGGGTTTCCCGTGAGCACGCGGTTGACGCATCAGTACGTTTGTACGATCGCCTGTTCAACGATGCGAACCCGAACGCGGCCGAGGACGTGCACAGCGTGCTCAACGAGAACTCACTGGAAGTCGTTGCAGCAAAACTGGAACCATCCCTGGCCGATGCGGACGAGGCGGTGCAGTTCGAACGCCTGGGCTACTTCTGCCAGGATGCGCAGGACAGCCGGCCGGATGCGCTGGTCTTCAACCGCATCGTGACGCTGCGCGATTCGTGGGCAAGGCTCGAGAAGCAGGCTCTCGAGAGTCAGGTTTCGTAGCCGTCTCGAATGATGAGCGGCGCGCCGCGCGCCGAGCCGAGGCCATCGGCCGCGCTGCCTTCCGCGCGGGCGATTTCCACGACACCGAATGAATTGATGAGGGCGAGGTAATCACCCGGTTGCGCGCGCCCATAGGTCGTGCGCATTGGGATCTGGTGCCCGGCGATGTCGGCCACGGGTTCGGTGAACGCGTCCAGCAGCTTGCCGTCGATATTGCTGATCAGGTTCCCGAAAGTGTCGATCGTGATAACCACACCTGTGATCCTGCTCGCAGTTACCACGGGTTCGTCGATCCAGCCGGGTGTCCAGTCACCTGTGCGTGTCGCGATGTCCTGGATGCGAAGGCGGCCGGCAGCAAGTTCAGCTGCGACCGGGGCAAAGATGTCACGCCCTTGGAACGTGGCACTCGGTGCCGGCAAGTTCAGCGTGTCCAGCCGGTTCATGTCCAGCTTGAATACCTGCGGGTCGACACAGCTGTCGAGCAGCTGCGCCAGCAGGCCGTTGTCAGGCGCCATGAACAGGTGGCCCGCGCACTCCGCGATGAGGATGTCACGCTCGGTGCCGACGCCGGGATCGACGATGGCAAGGTGCACGGACCCTGCGGGAAACCACGGGTAGGAGCGGCTCACCCAGAATCCGGCTTCAGGCGGCCACTGCGCGGGTATGTCGTGGGCGAGGTCGATGATTCTGGCGTCCGGGTATCGACTCAGGATGACGCCTTTCATGACCGCGGCGAACGGGCCCTTGTGACCGAAGTCGGTGGTTATCGTGATGACGCGGGACGGCTGCATGCCGGACATCTTATCAGGTCGCTTCGTGGACTGCGTGCCGCCGGAAATTGCGGCGCGCCCAGTAGATAAACACGGTGTCGATCGCCGCTATGGCGGCCTTGAAGGCGTATTTCGCCGCCCCGAGAGCGAGGGCGGTCCTGAGGTCGACGATGCCCCACCAGGCAACCAGCGAGTAGATGCTTGTATCCACAACCTGCGACGCCAGCGTAGAGCCGTTGTTGCGCAGCCAGAGCCAGCGTTCGCCGGTGATGGACTTGATCTTGTGAAACGCCCACACATCGAAGTGCTGGCTGATGTAGTAGGCAAGCAGCGAGCCGAAGATAAAGCGCGGCGTAAAGTCGACGATGGTTGCAAACGCACTGTGTATGGACGTCGAAAGCTCGGCTGTTCCTGGCTGCGTGCTCGGCAGGTAGAGCAGCGCAAGACTGAGCATGATCAGCACGATGACGCTGACGGCGAAACCCATGCGCACCGCCTTGTTCGCCGCTTCTTTGCCGTAGTTCTCGCTCAATACATCGGTTGCGAAGAAAATGCTCGAGTAGAAGATGACGCCGAGGCTCGTCTGCATACCGAAGATGATGGTGAGCTTCGGACCCTGCAGGTTGGCGAGAATAATGGCGACGGCGATAGCGATCTGCAGTCCGGCCTTGCCAAAGAACCTGTATAGAACCAGCGTGCAACCTAGATCGACGAACAGGGTCGTCAGCCAGAGAGCCTCCTGGTTGGCAGCGAAAAACTCGACGATGAACTGCGGGAACATACGCCGAGTCTATGTCTGCGGCGCCATGTCTGCCAGTTTGTCGAGATGCCAGTCCGCGTTGCCGAACAGCGTACAGATGGTCGTGAGGCGCTTGAAGAAGTGCGCTACGTCGAGATCCCAGGTAACCCCCATGCCGCCATGGATCTGGATCGCGTCTTCTCCCAGCTTCTTGCCCTCGGTCCCGATCAGGTACTTGATCGCGCTGACAGCGCGCTTGCTGTTGTCGCCGTCGGCCGCGCGCGTCATCGCAGACCACATCAGCAGTGACTGCGCCTGCTCGCAGGCCATCAACATGTCGACCATGCGGTGCTGCAATTCCTGGAAACTCCCGATCGGAACGCCAAACTGCTTGCGGTTCTTCGAGTACTCCACCGTCTTGTCTTTGAGAACCTGCACGATGCCAACGGCATGCGCGTTCAGAGCGAACAGCGTGATGCCGTTTTCGTCGCCGGACTTGCCCGACGTGCGTGCCGGTACGATCACGAGGTCGGCACTGCCGCCGTTCGGGACCAGGCCCTTGTTGCCGTTCAGGACCCAGGCGTCACCATCCCGGTCAGCCGTGGTTGCAACGCTGGTCAGCGCATAGCGTGCCTGCGGTTCATTGTTGATGAACTTGCCGACGCTGTCCGCCAGCATCGTCTGTATTTCCGTGTACGCAAAATCCATGGTGCTACCTACAGGCCGAGTACATGCTTGGCGATGATGTTTTTCTGAATCTCGTTTGAGCCGGCAAAAATGGTCACCTTCCGGTGATTGAAATAGGCGAGGGCGCTCTGGGTCTCGGCGCCTTCGCCGACCTCCGGGCCCGCGTTATACGGCAGTGCATAGTAGCCCGCGGCCTCCATCGTAAGTGCGTCGATTGCCTGCAGTATTTCGGTGCCCTTGATCTTGAGGAACTACGACTCTGGGCCAGGCGCCTTGCCGGACGCAACCGCTGCCAGCGTGCGCAGCTCAATGTATTCGAGCGACTTGAGGTCGACCTCGATGGCGGCGAGTTTGCGCATGAAGTTTCTGTCATCGGCAAGCGGTGGGGCGCCGCGAACGGACCGGGTGGCCTGTTCGCGCAGCTTATGCAACGCGTACTCGGAGCGAAACGTGTTCGCCGAATTGGTACGCTCGTGTTGCAGCAGCACCTTTCCATACGTCCAGCCCCTGCCTTCCTCGCCGACCAGGTTCTCGACCGGCACCTCGACGTTCTCAAAGTGAATCTCGTTCACTTCGTGGGTGCCATCGAGCAAGATGATCGGCGTGACCGTAATGCCAGGTGTCTTCATGTCGATCAGCAGGAAGCTAATGCCCTCCTGCCGTCGTGCGACATCGGTGCTCGTCCTGACCAGGCAAAAGATCCAGTCGGCATGTTGTCCCAGCGTGGTCCATGTCTTGGTACCGTTCACGACGTAATGATCGCCGGCGAAGTCGGCCCGCGTTTTCAGGGACGCGAGGTCAGAACCCGCGCCCGGCTCCGAGTATCCCTGCGCCCACCAGACATTGCTGGCGAGAATGTCGGGCAAAAAGCGCGCTTTCTGCTCGTCGCTGCCATAGGTATAGATGACCGGGCCCACCATGCGCAGGCCGAACGGAATGACGAGCGGTGCGTTGGCAAGGCCTTCCTCGCGAGCGAATATGTACTTCTGCACCGGGCTCCAGCCCGTGCCGCCGTACTCAACCGGCCAGTTCACGCCGGCCCAGCCTTTGCGATAGAGAATCTTCTGCCACCGAATCTGCATCGCCGGCTCGAGTTCAGCGCCGGCGTCCATGGCTTCCCTGATGTCGTCAGGCAGTTCGTCGCGGAAAAACGCCCGGACTTCTTCCCGAAATTCGAGCTCCGATTCGCTAAAGGTCACATGCATGCGGTCAAACCCCCCGATCCAGGCGCAACAGCCTACCAAAGACCACCGGGGCCGTCTGTTGCGGTTTGTATCGGCCCTGGATTACGGCAGAATGCGTTCATGAGCTCGAACCCGAATCCTGACGACGGCGTTGCGAAAGATGCCGCCATCCTGCGCGATGCCTTGCGCAGACCCTTGCATGATCTGCGCATCTCCCTACTCGACCAGTGCAACTTCCGTTGCCCCTACTGCATGCCCGAGGACGAGTTTCACGAGGACTACGAATTCCTGGGAAAACAACAACGGCTCAGCCATGACGAAATCCTGAAGATCGCGCGCGTGGCCGCCGGGATCGGCGTCAGCAAGCTGCGCCTGACAGGTGGTGAGCCACTACTGGATAAACGTATTGCGACGCTCGTACATGGCCTCGCATCGATTCCCGGCATTGACGACCTGGCGCTGACGACCAATGCCATGTTGCTCGCGCCGGTCGCCAAAGAGCTGGCCGACGCGGGATTGCACCGCGTGACGGTCAGTCTCGACAGCCTCGACCCGGACGTGTTTCGGCGCATGAGTGGCGGGCGTGGCGATCTTGAGCGGGTCCTCGCCGGTATAGATGCAGCACAGGAAGCAGGGTTGGCGCCGATCAAGATCAACGTGGTCGTGCAGCGGGGCGTCAACGATCATACGGTTCTCGACTTGCTCGAGTACTTTCGTGGCAGCCAACACGTGGTGCGGTTGATCGAATTCATGGACGTCGGCAACCGCAACGGCTGGCGGCTCCACCAGGTGGTGCCCTCGGCCCAGCTGCTCGAGCAGGTTCAGCGTCGATGGCCGGTCAGGCGTATCGACCAGAATTATCCCGGTGAGGTGGCGAGGCGCTATGAGTATGTCGACGGGCAGGGCGAACTGGGTTTCATCTCGTCAGTAACCGAGCCGTTCTGCGGAGCCTGCAGCCGGGCGCGCCTGTCGGCAGACGGCATGCTTTATACTTGCCTGTTCGCGAACCAGGGCACCGATTTGCGCGAGTCGCTGCGGAATAACGCCGACGACGAGGAGCTGAAGGATATCCTGTCGCAAATCTGGCTGCAGCGCGCTGACCGATACAGCGAGCTGCGCCGCCCGGAGCTGGCCGAGGCGCATGTGCTTCGCAAAGTGGAAATGTATCGAATTGGGGGATAGGTATTGGGCAAGCTGAGTCATATTGATGCACAGAACCGGCCGACCATGGTCGACGTCAGCGACAAGCGGGCGACCGATCGCACGGCGCTCGCCCGCTCGCGCGTACATCTGCCGGAGGAGATCGCTGCACAAATCTCGGGAGACGAGATCACCACGCGCAAGGGTCCCGTATTCGCGACGGCGATTATTGCCGGGGTCATGGCGGCGAAAAAAACCCATGAACTGATCCCGTTCTGTCATCCCTTGGGTCTCTCCAACTGCAAAATCGACATCGAGCTGCGGGACCGGGACGTCGTAATCGACTGCTTCTGCAAGGTGCATCACAAGACCGGCGTGGAAATGGAGGCGCTTACGGGTGCCAGCGTGGCTGCGCTGACCGTGTACGACATGCTCAAGGCCATGTCGCACGACATTGTCATCAGCGAAACACGGCTGCTGTCGAAGACAGGCGGCAAACAGGATTTCCGGCGAGATGAGTGAGCAGCCGATTTACGGCCTCGTACTCTCCGGTGGCGAGAGCAAACGCATGGGCCGGGACAAGGCCCTGCTCCGCCATGATGGCCAGTCGCAACTCGCGTTCGTCGTCGCGCTGCTGGAACGGCACGTTGAGCGCGTGCTTGTCTCGACGAGAGCAGAGCAGAAAGACGAAGCCGAGCGCTCCCGGTTCGACCAGGTCATCGATCACTACACTGACATGGGTCCGCTGGCCGGCATTCTCTCGGCGATGGACGACTACCCGGAAGCTGACTGGCTGGTCGTCGCCTGCGACCTGCCGAACATTGGCGACGAGACCCTGCGACATTTGCTCGAAAACCGTTCGCCCGCACACCCTTTCAGTGCTTACATCAGCAGTCATGACGGCCTGCCGGAGCCGCTTTGCGCCGTGTACCGTGCAAGCAGCGCTCCTCTCGTTCGCCAGTTCGCAGACGACGGCATTCGTTGCCCGCGCAAGATCCTGATTCGGTCGGATACATACCTGCTCGAACAACTGGATCCCACGTCTCTCGACAACGTGAACACGCCGGTCGATCTCGGCAACAGTGTCCTCGAGGCAACATCGTGAAGGTTATTACGGTGCGCTATTTCGCGATGTTTCGTGAGCACGCAGGCGTCGCAGAGGAGACGGTGAGCCTCGACGCCACGACCGCGAAGGACGTCTTCGAATTTACGCGAGAGCGCCACGGGTCGGCGGAACCCAACGGTCACTGCAAGGTAGCGATTAACGACCATATGGCCGACTGGGATTCTCCCGTGAATGACGGCGACACTGTCTTGTTGTTCCCGCCGGTTGCGGGGGGGTGAGATGATCGAAGTTACCGGGTCCGCGCTCGACACGGCCGATCTGCAACGCTCGCTTGCAAATCCTGCGGCGGGCGGCTACTGCGCATTCGAAGGCTGGGTGCGCAACGAGAACGAAGGCCAGGTCGTCGAGCGTCTCGAGTACGAAGCCTACGAGCCACTTGTGATCGCGGAAGGGCAGAAAGTCCTGGCCGAGGCAAAAGAACGCTTCGGGTATCTCGAGGCGCGTTGCGTGCACCGCGTCGGCCTGCTGGAACTGGGCGAATGCGCCGTATGGATCGGGGTTGCGTCCGCGCATCGGGACGAGGCGTTCAAGGCGTGCCGCTATATCATCGACGAGATTAAGGTGCGCCTGCCCATCTGGAAGAAGGAGCACTATGCCAATGGCGACTCAGGCTGGGTAAATTGCGAGCGCTGTGCGGCGCACGGCATTGCGGATTAGGCGCGCATCAGGTATCACTTGGTGAGGCAGTACTGAATACCGCGATGCGGGGGAGCGAGTTTGAAGGTAATACGATCAATTGACGACGCGAAAGCGCTCGAGGGCGAGGAAGTCGGACTCTCCGACTGGATCGTTATCGATCAGCATCGTATTGACCAGTTTGCAGAAGCGACCGCCGACTACCAGTGGATTCACGTCGATACCGAACGAGCCGCAAGGGAGATGCCGAACGGCAAGACAATTGCCCACGGCTACCTGACGCTCGCGTTGATCCCGGCACTCACGGGCAATTTTGTCGAGGTCGTCAACCTCGAACGCGCAATTAATTTCGGCCTCAACAAGGTGCGCTTCTACGCACCGGTTCCGGTCGGCGCCAAGTTACGCGCCCGCGCGATCGTGTTGCAGGCGCGGCGCAGGGCCGGCGCGCTGCTGCTGACCTCCGAAGTACGGATCGAAATCGAGGGTGAGCGCAAACCGGCCTGCGTTGCCGAGACGCTCGGCATGTACTTCTTCAGGGAATAGCCGGCCCCCGGGGAGGCCGTGCGCTCACCGCTTGTGTAGCCACTTCGGCAGGAACGAGTAAGGGTCCTGATCCGCGCTCTTGTTCCAGGCAACGCTGGCGGCCTCGAGCAGCTTCGCCATCGTGCCGTCTGTTGCCGCGGCGAACAGGTCGGTTGCACCGCCAATGTGTTTGCCCCCGATGTAGATCTGCGGGATCGTCTTAAGACCGGTCTGCGCTTCCAGCGCCTTGCGAATCTCGCCGCCCTTGTTGCCGTCCTGGTAAGCCACGGAATCGAGGTCCACCGAGCGGAACGGTATGCCATAGTGGGTAAACATCTTGCGTACGGACCAGCAGAATTCGCACCATTCGAGCGCGAACAGGACGACCGGATGTTCGCTGTCGTGAATTGCCTCTTCGAGAAATGCGAGGGCTTCAGCCGTCGCCTCGGTAGCGGTGTCCTCCTGGCCGGCATTGCCGGTCGACCGGGGTGGAGGGGGCGGGGCGCCGAAGCGGTAATTGGGCGTGGAATGCATGATGCTCTGTTCTTCCTCGGTCATTTCCACCGGAACATCGTCGAATAGCGGCGTGCTCAGGTAGCGCTCGCCGGTATCGGGCAACATGCAGAGCACGTTCGAGCCCGGCTCGGCCTGTGCGGCGACAGCCAGTGCACCGGCCAGGGTCGCGCCGGCGGAGGTCCCCACGAAGATGCCCTCCTGCCGTGCCAGTTCCCGCGACAGCCGCAGGGCTTCGTTACCGTCGATGGGGACGATGCCATCGATATGCTCGAGGGCAACCACATCCTCGGTCAGCTTGGGAATGAAATCCGGTGTCCAGCCCTGCATCAGGTGCGGGCGGAACAGCGGGTGACTCTCCCTGGGCGAACCGTCATCGCGGCGTTTCTGCGGAATGCCGCTGGCGAGAAGCTGCGCATTATCGGGCTCGCAGACGATGATCCTGGTCGCGGGGCTTTTCTCCTTCAGTACCCGGGAGACGCCGTTGAGCGTGCCGCCCGTGCCGAAACCGGATACCCAGTAGTCCAGTTTCCTGTCGCCGAACGCCTCGAGGATCTCGGGAGCGGTCGTGCGCACGTGCGCCTCGGCATTGGCCTCATTCTCGAACTGGCGTACGAGGAACCAGTCGTGTTTCTCGGCGAGTTCCGCGGCCTTGGCGACCATACCGCTGCCCTTGAGCTCAGCGGGCGTCAGGACGACCTTCGCTCCGAGGAAGCGCATCATGCGGCGCCGTTCGACGCTGAAGCTCTCGGCCATGGTGATGACCAGCGGGTAGCCTTTCTGGGCACAAACGATCGCGAGGCCGATGCCGGTATTGCCGGAGGTGGCCTCAACCACGGTCTGCCCGGGCCTGAGCGAACCGTCGCGCTCCGCGGCTTCGATGACCGACAGGGCAAGCCGGTCTTTCACCGACCCGCCAGGATTGAAGGATTCCACCTTGACGTACACGTTGACGTCTTTGGGGCCGAGCTTGTTCAGTTTGACGATGGGCGTGTTACCGATCGTCTCCAGGATATTGTTGTAGAGCATGTTCATGTCGTCGGTATGTCCATTTAGTAGCTTCCATAGAAACTATAGTCTTCAACAGGGGTCATGACGATCCTGGTCGCACTGCTCGGCCGCGCGCGGCCCGACGGCTTGCTGCGCGTGTCGGCGCTGTTCGCCGCGGCATTTGGTGCCTACCTCGCCTACGCTGCAATCTAATCGTCGAATTCGGCCGTGGCCTGGCGTTTGCGGTTGACCACGAGCCGTGTCACATCGGGACGCGAGTAGTGTCCCGCCACATCCAGGCTGTGCCGTTCCTGAAGCACTTTCGCATGGTCGATTTCGACGATGCTCAGGCACTCTGTATCCGCGATGGGCTCCAGCAGCCACTCACCGTCCGGACCCGCGGCACAGGAACCGCCATTGGCCATAATGTCGTCCGCGGTCGCCAGCAGCAGGTCGGCATGCGGTAACGAAGCATCGATGTCCGAGCGGCGCATCAAGCCGGAGACAGATACGACATAGGAACGGCTTTCGCGCGCGATGAAACGCGTTATGTCTGCCGTGTTGCGCACATTCCCGGGCCAGATGGCGATGTGCAGGTCTTCACCCTGCGCGTAAAGCGCCGCGCGAGGGAGCGGCAACCAGTTTTCCCAGCAGTTCAGACCACCGACAGTGAAGGCTCCCAGCTTGTGGGTACGCAGGCCGTTGCCGTCACCGATGGCCCACACCAGTCGCTCCTCGTGGGTTGGCATGAGCTTGCGGTGTGCGGAGGCGACAGTGCCCGCGCGGTCTACGAACACCATCGTGCAGTAAAGGCTGTGACCGCCACGGTTGCCAGCCCGCTCCATGACACCGACGTAAACCGCAATATTGTGCCGACGCGCCACCTCGCACACGGGCTCCAGGTCGCCTTCCTCAATGCATACGCCCTGGCTGACGTAATGAGCGAACATCTCTTTCTGCAGTGCGGACTCGAAAACCGCACCGTTCGTGCGCTCGACCCAGAACGGGTATCCCGGCACAAGTGCCTCGCCGAAGACGACGAGGTCACAGCCCTTTTCCGCCGCATCGCTAATCCAGCTTGCGACCTTGTCGAGGGTCCTGGCCCGGTCCAGCCAGGCGGGCGCAATCTGCGCGAGGCCAATCCTGAGTTTGTTATCGAGCATGTAAGACTCCCGATCGCAGCGTCAAACGCCGATCCCGCGTATCCCTGCGCGACTCGGCAGAAGGTGGTCCTGACAAAAAAAGGGCGGCAGGAAGACCTGCCGCCCTTTGCTTTCCAGCGTATCAGTCCCAGTTCTTGCGGAACGTAATACCGTAGGTCGCCGGTTCGGACGGATAGGAGTTCGTCCGGCCCGTGTCGAGCAGGGGCGGATCGTAGGAACCACCGTAGTAACGCTCGTCCGTGATGTTGCGTCCCCACAGCGTGATCGACGAATTCCAGCTTTCGATGTTGTAGCCGAGGCGAACGTTGAGGATGCCGAAGTCTTCCATCTTCGTCAGCGGATCGTTGTCACCGTCGGTCAACTGCTCCGATGCCCAGGCGTATTCGGCGCGCAGGAACATCTCGTTGTTGCCCATCGGGAACGACTGCATGACGCTCAGGTTGAAGCGATCTTCCGGATTGTAGGGAATGGCCTCACCGCCGCGGCTGCAGGTTCCGGTTGACGGGTTGAGCCCAGGGTCCGGCAGCAGTGTATGGAACGGTGTTGCGTCCCAGCAAGTGCCCAGTTCGAAGGTCTTGAAGTCACCCTCGTTGTGCGCGAAGTAGCCCGAGACGAGCGTGTTGTCCAGCGGCTGCCAGGTGAACTCGACCTCGACGCCCTTGACTTCGAGGTCGCCGGCGTTCTGCAGGTTGAAGCCTGTTCCGGTAAAGGAGTTGGCCTGGAAGTCCTCGAAGTCGGTCTGGTAGAGCGCGAGCGCCACGCGGAAGCGGTCGCCCAGGTCGCCTTTGAAACCGATCTCCGCCGATTTTGAGGTCTCGGCGTTGAAGAGCTGCGGCAGGAAGAACCAGATGCGGTCGGTATTGGTACCGCCGGACTTGAAGCCCGTCGAATACGACGCGTAGGCCATCGCGTTGTCGTTGATGAACCACGTGCCCTTGACGGTACCCGTGACCTGGTCATCCGACAGCGTCTCGCGCACGTCGGGACGCGGTGAGAAAGGCGCCAGCGTCCAGGCCGCCCAGCCTTCGTTGGGTTGCGCGACGGCCAGCAGCGGCGTCAGATCGGGCGGTGCGCCGACCATGCCACCAGCGGCCCACTGCTGGAACAGGAATATCGAAGTCGCAATCGCCGTTGTATCCGGCACCATCGTGCCCGGGTTCGTCTGCGTATAGACCGCCTCGATGTCCTTGTTCTCATCCGTGAAACGCGCGCCGAGCGACAATTCGAAGGCGTCGCTCAGAGCCCAGTCGACCTGGCCGAAAACGGCATACCCATCGTGCTCCTGCATCACGTCATCGTTCGCGAAAGCGCCCGGCGGGAAGCCCTGGGCACCGGCCGGGAAGGGAATGCCGGCGGCTGCCAGGCCCTGCGAAATCGCTGTAACGCCATTCGTGATGTCGGACAGCGTCGGCAGTCCCTGCGCTGCGTTACCGAGATCTGCGTAGGTCTGCAGTTCCGTGCCGCCGATCGTTCGCGTGTTGCTCTTGATGTCCTGCGCGAAGTAGTAAGCGCCGACGACCCAGTTGCTGCTCTCACCGAATTCGCCCGCGAGCCTGAACTCCTGCGAGAACGACTGCTGCGCTGCGTCGTTGGTGCGCTCGGCAATCGATGTGTCGGTGAAGTCCGCATCGATCGAGTCGTACGTATCGAACGCGCGGTAGGCGGTCACCGACGTGAACGTCGAACCGTTGGTCAGCGACTTGTTCATCTCGACCGAGATGCCGCGATCCTCGTTTTGCGAGATCGGCGCAAAGTTCACAGCCGTGCGGTAGTCCTCCCAACTCGCCTGGATAACGTTGGGTGGCAGAGGGAACGGGTAGTTCTGGTCCGTGTAGACGGTGCGGCCCATGGACATGAGGATGGCGTCAGGACCATTGAGGACCTGTCCGGCCGCGAGGGCGCCTCGTGAAAACAGGCTGTCAACGCGCGTCGTACCGATACAGCAGACTTCGTCGATCTCGGCGTAATCCGCGATGACGCGCAGGTTGAAGTCGTCCTGGTTGTCGTAGGCGAGCTGCAAGCGCATGCCGATACGGTCACGGTCGTTGTAGAGATCCTCGACCGGCCCCGAGATGGGGGAAATCTGCTGGCGGAAGTTGTCGTCCGTGACGTAGCCATCGCGCTTCGAGGTGAACAGCGTACCCCGAACGGCCAGGTTGTCGGACAGGACGATATTCGTGGCGGCCGCAACGCGCGCCAGGTCATAGTCGCCGGCGGTGACCTCGACAAAGGCATTGTTGCCGTCGGTGCTGGGCGCGACTGTTCGAACGTTGATAGCACCCGATGCCGTGTTTTTGCCGAACAATGTACCCTGCGGGCCACGCAATACTTCGACCGCCTGGACGTCGACGAGCTCGTTGATCAGCGAGCTCTGCCGCGAACGATACACGCCGTCCACGTAGAGACCCACCGAGGATTCGACGCCGAAGTTGTTCGAGGTCGAGCCGATGCCGCGGATGCTGAAGTTTGTTGTTGTCGTTGTCTGGCTGCCGCCGACGATGAGTCCTGGAACGCTCTGCTGCAGGTCGATCATGTCCTTGATGCCGGACTGTTCTATCTGTGCACCCGTGACCGCCGTTATGGCGACGGGCACATCCATGAGGTTCTGTTCACGTTTTTGAGCGACGACGACGATCTCCTCGAGAAACGACGCGTCCTCCCCCTGCGCAAATGTTGGTGCCGCCAGTGTCAGGCCGACCACTGGCAACGCAACAAAACGACCGAGATTGAGTATGCTGGTACCAATCGGTTTCATGTCTCCCCCCCTTCAATGGGAAATTGATTCAATATCGCGCCCAAGCATAGCATGGTTTTCGCGCGTGGAAATGTTCTATAAGCTCATGAAAAATACGTGGTTATCCCCGCTCAGGACCCAGAAGAGGACTCGCTCATGCACGGCTTGATGATGGACACACCCCTGCTTATTTCCTCGATCGCCAGACACGCGGAAAAATTTCACGGCGACCGCGAGATCGTGTCGGTCACCATGGACGATCCGCGGCATCGCTACACGATACGGGATGCCGTCCGGAGATCGCGGCAACTGGCCAACGCGCTGGCCAGGATGGGCCTGGAAACAGGCGATCGCGTGGCCACGATTGCGTGGAACGATTATCGGCACCTTGAGATCTACTACGGCGTCAGCGGCTCGGGCTACGTGTGTCATACGATCAATCCGCGGCTCTTCCCCGAGCAGCTCGTGTTTATCATCAACCACGCCGAGGATCGCTGGATCTGTACAGACCTGGTATTTGTGCCGCTGCTCGAGAAGCTGTTGCCACAGATTCCGAATGTCGAGGGATTCATCGTCATGACGGATGAAGCCCACATGCCTGACACGTCGCTGCCCAATGCCCTCTGCTACGAATCGCTGCTGGATGCCGAGTCGGCGGAGTTCGAGTGGCCCCTGCTCGACGAACGCACGGCCTCCGCGTTGTGCTACACGTCCGGGACGACAGGCGATCCGAAAGGCGTGCTCTACGACCACCGGTCGACGGTCTTGCACGCCTTCGCCAGCGTGGCGCCGGACGTCATGAATCTTTCGAGCCGTGATGTCGTGCTGCCCGTGGTGCCGTTGTTCCATGTCAACGCCTGGGGCATTCCCTATTCGGCGCTGATGGTTGGCGCGAAGCTGGTCTTCCCGGGACCGAAGATGGGCGATGGCGAGGCGCTCTACGCGCTGCTCGAGGAGGAGAGAGTCACGGTGGCCCTTGGCGTACCGACCGTCTGGCTGGCGCTGCTGCAGTACTGTGAACAGGCCGGCAAGACCCTGGAGTCGCTGGACAGAACCGTCATCGGCGGTGCGGCGGTGCCGCGCGCCATGATCGAACAGTTCGAAAAAGTCCAGGACGTGCGCACCATCCAGGGCTGGGGAATGACGGAGATGAGCCCGCTGGGCACCGCGAACACGCCCAAGGCCGGACAGGAAGGCCTTGGCGACGAAGAGCGACTCGACCTTGCGACCAAGGCCGGTCGTGGCATCTTCGGCTGCGAGCTGCGCATCGTCGATGACCATGGGACTGAGCTGCCCTGGGACGGTGTCGCCTATGGCGCGCTGCAAGTTCGCGGCCCGTGGATCTGCAGCGACTATTTCAAGCTCGCGGGAGCCGGAGGCTCCCACAAAGAGGATGGTTGGTTCGATACGGGCGACGTCGCCACGATCGATGCGCAGGGATACATGGCGATTACCGACAGGACCAAAGACGTTATCAAGTCCGGCGGTGAATGGATCAGCTCCATCGAGCTCGAAAACGCCGCCATTGGGCACCCGGCGGTGGCGGAGGCGGCCGTGATCGGCGTTGCGCACCCCAAGTGGACGGAACGGCCTCTGCTGGTCGTGGTCGCCGCAAAAGGGCAGGAGATCGACAAGCAGGCGCTGCTGGCATTCTTCAAAGGCAAGGTTGCGGACTGGTGGATCCCGAACGATGTCGCCGTGGTCGACGAGCTGCCGCATACGGCGACCGGCAAGATCAAGAAGATTGAATTGCGCCGGCAATTCGCCGACTATGCGCTTCCTGAATAATCACCGGTTTTCGAGGAATCTCCATGGCTGACCCCAAGCGCCTGTATGGGCTGAACGCACTCGTGCTGAACGCCGCCGACGGCATCGGCGAGGCAATCGCCCGGACGCTGGTCAAGCACGGTGCGACGGTCGTCGCAGCGGACACCGGCAACAGCGGTGTCGTACAGCATTACTCGTCTGTCAGGGGAATTACCGGGCGCGTCGCGAACCTGCTTGACCCGGAACAACTCGCCGTGCTCGTGGACGAAACCGTCGACAAGCTCGGCGGACTGGATATCCTGGTGACGGACTTCCTGCTGCGGCAGGAGGCACCGCTCGCAAAGGTGGATGAAAAACTCGAGGCCGTGCTGAAACAGCGTGCGACGCTGGTCATGAGCGTCTGCCGGGCGGCGCTGCCGCATCTCAAGAAGAGTCCCTCGGGGCGGATCATCAATCTCGGATTCCTGCGCAGCTTCTTCACGGCAGATGGCGCCGACGCGAGTTTGCGTGCCGAGCGCGACCTAGCCAACCTGACCCGGGCTCTGGCGGCGGAAACCGGTGAATTCGGTATCACGGCCAATTTCATCCAGCCTGGCGCTGTCATGACGCCCGAGAGCCGCGAGGTATTCCGCAGGAACAAGGGGCTCCGCGATTACTGTATCCAGAGCTCCGCCGCGCGGCGACTCGGCGAGCCCGTGGACGTGGCCAAGGTGGCGCTTTTCCTCGCCAGCGACGACGCGGTGTTTGTCAGCGGTACGGGTGTCGCTGTCGATGGCGGTCGCCTGGCTAATTGATGCACCCGGTTCTCGATGACCTGATTTCACTGCTCAAGCTCGAGCGCATCGAGGAAAACATTTTCCGTGGTGTCAGCCGCGACATTGGCAGCCCGCAGGTTTTCGGCGGGCAGGTCCTGGGCCAGGCGCTGTCGGCCGCGCAACACACGGTGGAGGGCAGGGTTGCACATTCCCTGCATGGCTACTTCCTGCGCCGCGGCGACGTGAATGCACCGATCATCTACGATGTCGATCGTGCCAGGGACGGCGGCAGTTTTTCGAATCGACGCGTTGTCGCTATTCAGCACGGGCGACCGATACTCAACCTGGCGGCATCTTTCCAGGTGCCGCAGGAAGGCCTGTCACACCAGGCTGCAATGCCCGACGTTCCGCAGCCGGAGGGATTGAAGGACCTCACCCATCTCGCGGCTGATGTACTGGACAAGATCCCGGTGAAACTCAGGCGTTTCATGACGGACGAACGGCCGTTCGAGTTTCGCCCGGTGGAACAGTCCGATCTCGAGGACCCGGCGCCGCGACCGCCGAGGAAGCACGTCTGGATTCGAGCGGTCGATGCCATGCCTGACAATGTGGCCTTGCACCAAAACCTCATGGCTTATGTCTCGGACTTCGAGTTGCTGGCGACGGCGACATTGCCACATGCTTTGCCGTTTACGCGTGGCAGTATATTGCTCGCGAGCCTCGATCACGCCCTCTGGTTTCATCGCGAGTTCCGCATGGATGAATGGTTGTTGTACGCTATGGAAAGCCCGAACGCATCGGGTGCGCGCGGCTATGCACGCGGACAGTTCTTTACCCAGGCGGGCGAACTGGTTGCCTCGACGACGCAGGAAGGGCTTATCAGGGTGGTCGACCCGAGCCGGTCGAAGCAGCGCTCAGACCCCAGGCACCAGGTCTGAATTGAATCGCGCTGCGTTCCTGACATAGACATCCGCAGACCAGCGGATGTGCTTGATTTCTTCATCGCTCAGTTCCCTGGCCACTTTCGCCGGGGCGCCCAGGATCAGCGAACCCTCCGGGAATTCCTTGCCCTCGGTGACCAGCGCGTGCGCGCCAACCAGGCAATTGTTGCCGATCCTGGCGCCGTTGAGCACGGTGCTGCCGATGCCGACCAGGGAGTTGTCGCCGATGGTGCAGCCATGCAGCATGACCTTGTGGCCGACTGTCACGCCATTGCCGACGACAAGTTCGATGGCCTCGTCGGTATGCAGGACGCTGCCATCCTGGATATTGCTGCGCGCGCCGATCGTGATCCAGTCGTTGTCGCCGCGCAGAACGCAGTTGAACCAGACGCTGGCCTGATCGCCGAGGCGGACGCTGCCGATGATCGACGCATTGTCGGCAATGAAGTGCCCGGCGCCCGCGAGTACCGGGGCGCGGTCGCCGAGCCGGTAAATCACTTGGCCTTGCCTTGCGCGGCGACGGCGGCTGCTGCCTTGGCGACCGCTTCGGGGTCGCCCAGGAACTCCCGCTTCAAAGGCTTGAGGTCGTCGTCAAGTTCGTAGGCGAGCGGGATGCCCGTGGGGATGTTGAAGCCGGTAATTTCTTCGTCGGACACCTCGTCGAGCATCTTCACCAACGCGCGCAGGCTGTTGCCGTGGGCCGCGATCAGGACGTCCTTGCCCGCCGCGAGATCGGGCGCAATGGCGCTTTCCCAGCAGGGCAGGACACGCTCGAGTGTCAGCTTGAGCGATTCCGCGCCGGGCAACCCGTCGATGCCCGCATACCGCGGATCGTGTCGTGGGTGACGTTCATCGTCATCGTCCAGCGGCGGTGGGGGAATGTCGTAGCTGCGCCGCCAGATGTGCACCTGTTCATCCCCGTACCTGGCCGCGGTCTCCGCCTTATTGAGCCCCTGCAGCGCACCGTAATGGCGCTCATTCAGGCGCCAGTCCCGCTCGACGGGGATCCACATCAGGTCCATCTGGTCGAGAATATGCCAGAGCGTGCGAATTGCGCGTTTCAGGACCGACGTATACGCGATGTCGAACCTGAACCCGAGTTCATGCAGCAGTTTGCCCGCGGCAACGGCTTCTTCGTTGCCCTGTTCAGTCAGGTCTACGTCCTGCCAGCCTGTGAACAGGTTCTTCAGGTTCCAGTCGCTCTGGCCGTGGCGGCAGAGTACAAGCTTTCCGGCCATACTAACTCCGTGTCTGTAATCAGGATGAAATCAGCTTGCGCAATTCCTGCGCAGCGACTGCCAGCGTAGCAAAGTCGATGTCTTCGCGTAGTTTCATTTCCTCGATGGTCTCAGTGAAGTTCTGTACCTCTTGCTCATGTTTCACGAGCCACCGCCGCGCGATCTCGCGCGCGTCCCGGGTACTGCGCCTGGTCAGCAGGTTGTCGCCGATCTGGCGCCGCAGCCTGAAGAAGTCCTCGCGAAGAATGTTTCTCGCCTTGGCCTGCCACCGCCCCGAGACCTTGAGGTCTTCCGCCGAATTGTGGAGCCACTGCAGCCCGAGTGCATCATTGAACGATGAGTACAGGCGCGCGGAATCGATGACATCGCGCTTGCGATCGGCAGCGAGGTCGACGATATCGACGGCCGCGCGCGTCACCAGCAGCAACGAAATCTTGTTGGCGAGTTTCTCTGGTACACCCATGTCGAGCCATGCGTCGTGAGCCTTGCCGATGCGTGCCTGGCTCGCTTTGGAGACATAGCTGCTCGAGCGGGCATAGATCTTCACCATGCCGGGTTTCAGACGCTCGACACACTTAACGACATCGAGGTTCTTGCCGTACTGCTCGATCAGCCAGTAGCAGACGTGCCGCAGCGTGCGGCTGATCTCGAACATCATGAGCATCTGGGCTTTGGCCGGGACGACATGATCGAGCGCTTCAATTTCCTTGAACAGGGGGCGTGCGCCGCAAATGATGCGCGCGACTTCATAGGCGCGCGCCACGGTCAGAATGCTGGCGCCCGTATCCGACTGGGTGCGCTTGACGAACGTCGGGCCCATGCGATTGACAATGTCATTGGCGATCAGCGTGGCGAGAATCTGCCGGCTCAGGCGATGCAGTGGTATCAGGTCTGAGTAACGACGGCGCAGTACGTCCGGGAAGTAGCGTTCCGGGTCGATTTGCAGGAAGTCTGTCAATGAGTCGTCCGACCTGATCAGCCCGTTGTACAGATCGATCTTGGCGTAGCTCAAGACGACCGCCAGTTCCGGGCGTGTCAGGCCCTGTTTACGCTGGCGCCGGTCCTCGATTTCAGCCTCATCGGGCAGGAATTCGAGATCGCGGTCCAGCTCCCCGGTACGTTCCAGGTCGGTGATCAGTCTCGCGAACTCGTCCAGGCGCTCGGCAGACGACATCTCGCTCATGCTGATCGACTGGGTCTGCAGGTAGTTGTTGCGTAATACCAGGTTCGCGACATCGTCGGTCATGGACGCCAGCAGCTCGTTGCGCTTTTCGCGCGGCATGTTCGTCTGCTTCGTAACGAGGCTGAGCAGGATCTTGATATTGACCTCGCGGTCGGAACTGTCCACGCCGCCGGAGTTGTCGATAAAGTCGGTGTTGATACGACCGCCATGCATACTGAACTCAACGCGTGCGCGCTGCGTCAGTCCGAGGTTGCCGCCTTCACCGATGACTTTGCATCGCAACTCGTCGGCATCGACACGCAACGCATCGTTGCTGCGATCGCCGACGTCCGAGTGGCCTTCGCTGCTGGCTTTGACATACGTACCGATACCGCCGTTCCAGAGCAGGTCGACGTCGGCCTTCAGTATGGCCCTGATCAGATCGTCGGGTTGTACGGATACTTCTTCGATGTCCAGCAGTCTGCGAGCTTCCGGGCTCAGCTTGATGGTCTTTGCCTGCCGCGAGAAAACTCCGCCGCCCTTGGAGATCAACGCCTCGTTGTAGTCATCCCAGGTAGAACCGGCCTTGCGGAACAGGCGGTGGCGTTCCTTGTAGCTGACGGCCATATCCGGGTCGGGGTC
>JAOUNK010000286.1 GCA_029881015.1 Gammaproteobacteria bacterium
GCAGCACGTTCGTTTCCAGGCATTTGAGCGTCTCGATGACCTGCCGGAACAGGATACGATCCTTGACGTCTTCGTCGGTTATTTCGTATTCCGGCTTGTAATAAAGCTCGTAGAGCTTGGGCCAGATGCTCTTTGAGCCATCTTCACTGTACTCGTAGAATCCACCGCCGTGATAACGGCCGCCACGACCATGCTCGCCGACCAGGATCCTGATCATCTCGCGTTGCACGTTTTTTTCACCCCACTTATCTCCTTCACCCATACCGTCCCAGGTCTCGTTAACTTTGCGCGATAGCTCGAGGCTGATCTCGTCGTGAACGGCAAGTGGTCCGACCGGCATGCCAACGGCTTTACCCAGGTTGTCGATGCGAACGGGGTGCGCACCTTCGTCCAGGAGCCTCATACCTTCGTCAAGATAGGTGCCGAAGGTTCTCGAGGTGAAGAAGCCAAGGGAGTCATTGACAATAATCGGTGTCTTTTGAATCTGCTGCGCGAAGTCGAACGCCTTGGCCAGGGCCTCGTCGCTGGTCTTGTCACCACAGATGATTTCCACAAGTGGCATCTTGTCGACAGGCGAAAAGAAGTGGATGCCGATGAAGTTCTCGGGCTTGTTGCTGGCTTCTGCCAGATGTGAGATCGGCAGGGTCGAAGTGTTGGTTCCCCAGACGCCATTCTCGTCCAGGTACTGCTCCGTCGACCGCGTGATCTTGTTCTTGAGTTCGAGGTTCTCGAACACAGCCTCGACAATCAGGTCGCTGCCCTGCAGGTCTGCGTCGTCCGCCGTCGGATGAATGAGGCCGAGCACCGCTTCTTCCTTTGTCTTGTCCATGCGGCCGCGTGACACGCGTTTTGCCAATAGTTTCTCGGAGTAGGCTTTACCCTTCTCAGCAGCCTCCATCGAGACATCTTTCAGGACGACCTCGATGCCTGCCATCGCCGCGACATAGGCAATGCCCTGACCCATCATGCCGGCACCGAGGACACCGAGTTTCTTCACCGGCTGTTTCTCGATGCCATGCGGCCTGCTCGCGCCACCGTTGATCTGGTTCAGCTGGAAGAAAAATGCCGATATCATGTTCTTTGCTTCAGGCGTGCCTACGAGATTGACAAACGCGCGCGACTCAAGGACCAGTGCCGTATCAAAGTCCAGCAGCGCCGCCTGGTAGGCGACGTCCAGGATTTTCTCCGGCGCCGGCAACAACCCACGGGTTTTCTGTCGCAACATGGGCGGTGCCATAATCGCGAGCCGGGCATTCCTCGGCGAACTGATATTGCCGCCCGGAATGCGGAAACCCTTACGGTCCCAGGGCTGGGTTGCGGCGTCCTCGTTGTCCTTGTTTTCCAGAATGTATGCCTTCGCGGCGGGCACCAGGTCTTCCGGCGTCTCGACTGTGGCATCGATAAGCCCCGCTTCTTTCGCGGGTCCGGGCGCCACGCGCTTGCCTTCGAGAAGGTAAGGTGCCGCCGCCTCGATACCCAGCAGGTTGACCAGGCGTACTATGCCACCTGCGCCCGGCAGGAGCCCCAACGAAACTTCTGGCAACCCGACCTGTGTTGACTTTGTATTCACGGCAATGCGGTGGTTGCAGGCGAGGCAGATCTCGTAGCCTCCGCCCAGGGCCGCACCATTGATTGCAGCGACGACCGGAACCGGTAGTTGCTCGAGCCTTCGGAAGTGGTCCTTCATGTCCGTGACCATGGCCATAAGGTCGGCTTCGTTGCCCTGCTCAATAGCCAGTATCTCCTTCAGGTCGCCGCCGGCAAAGAAGGTCTGCTTGGCGGAAGTGATAATGACCCCCGTCAACCCTTCTTCAGCCTCGAGTGTCTCAACCGTGTCGTGCATCGCTGCACGATACTCGGCCGTCATCGAGTTAACCGGGCCCGGCATGTCCATCGTTACGGTAACGATGCCGTCGTTGTCTTTTTCGTACTTGAAAACGTTCATGATCGTGTTTTCCCTCAATGCTGTGTGCGTCACACGCGCTCGATTACGGTCGAGATACCCATACCGCCACCGACACACAGTGACACCATGGCGCGCTTCTGGTCGCGGCGCTCGAGTTCATCAAGAGCCGTACCCAGGATCATCGCCCCGGTGGCACCCAGCGGATGACCCATGGCGATTGCGCCGCCATTGACGTTCGTAATCTCCGGATCGATGTCAAGATCTTTCATGTATCGCAACGCAACACTGGCGAAGGCTTCGTTAATCTCCCAAAGATCAATGTCCTCTTTCTTGAGGCCGGCTTTCTTCAGGGCCTTCTTGGCGGCCGGGCCTGGTCCGATCAGCATGATGATCGGGTCACAGGCGAGTACAGCCGTGGCAACGATGCGCCCCCTGGGCGTGAGCCCCAGGTCCTTGCCTGCCTGCTCACTGCCGACCAGGACCGCGCTGGCACCGTCCACGATGCCCGACGAGTTGCCGGGCGTATGGACATGGTTGACCCTGTCGATGGTCGGATACTTGCTCATGACGATATCGTCGAAGCCGTACTTGCCCATCTCTGCGAACGAAGGCTTGAGACCGGCGAGGATCTCCGGTGTTGTATCGGGCTTGATGAAGTCGTCGCGCTCGAGGATCATCTGGCCATTGAGATCGCGCACTGGCACGACAGATTTGTCGAAGTAACCGTTGTCCCTCGCGTACGCGGCACGTTGTTGCGACCGCGCGGCAAAGGCGTCGACGTCGTCACGACTGTAGCCTTCCAGCGTAGCGATAGTGTCCGCACCGATGCCTTGCGGAACGAAGCGCGTCTTCAGGCTGAATGCTGCATCGTTGGACATGGCGCCTCCGTTGGAACCCATCGGTACACGCGACATGCTCTCGATGCCACCAGCAACAATCAGGTCTTCCCAGCCCGAAGCCACTTTTTGTGCCGCCAGGTTTACGGCCTCAAGTCCCGAGGCGCAGAATCGATCGAGCTGGAAGCCGGGAACGGACTCGTCCCAGCCGGCATTCATAACGATCATCTTGCCGATACAGCTGCCCTGTTCGCCCACTGGCGAGACACAGCCCATGATGACGTCGTCGACATATGACGTATCGAGTTCGTGTCGCTCTTGGAGTTCGCGAAGCAACCCGGCTCCGAGGTCGATGGGTTTTACTGAGTGCAAGGAGCCGTCCTTCTTGCCCTTGCTGCGCGGAGTCCGGACCGCGTCGTATATGAATGCTTGGTGTGTCATTGGGAATCCTGCGGCGTGAGGGAGAACGAATTCGCATTGTTCGCCCGACGTCGGGTGTAAACAATGACATTCGCCGCAAAAAAATTGATAATTGGTTACACTAAGGCTCGTCTGGAAAATGGTCATCATCCGTGAATACGCTGACAACAGTTGCGTCGGCATTCGTCTATAACATGCTGGAGGGCGCAAGAGCCAAGGGTTTTGACGTGAGTCGTGTGCTCCTGGACAGTGGTATCTCTCCACAGGCGCTAGGACAAGAGAGATCACGTGTCACATTCGATCAGCTGGCCAGACTAAAGCTGTCGCTGATTAAATTACTCGGCGACGAATACATCGGCTTGCTAGAGACGCCCCAACCGAGCGGCGCGTTCAAGTTGTGCTGCTATTGCGCGATCAACGCTGAAACGATTGGCGAATCCCTTCGACTGTTTGCACAGTTTGCCAATCTGCAAAAAAGTGGCCTGGTTCATGAAGTATCGGTCGGGGGTGGCGCGTCGCGCTATGGTGTCCGGCGGCGCCCGGCGGCGCTGGTCAGAAACAACTACGTTATCGAGTACATCCTCCTGACCGTCCATCGTATGCACTGCTGGATGGCAAACAAGAGACTAGCGCTCGTTGGCGTTAATCTTGATTTCGCCAGACCAGAGTACGCCAGCGAGTATCGATACGTCTTTTATGGCGCACCGGTGAAGTTCGATGCTTCTGACAGTTCGATCATGTTTCGCGACGACGATCTGGCACTGCCGAATACGAGAACTATAGATGAGCTAAAAGCGTTTCTATTGAGCACGCCGATAACGTTGCTGCACGAAACAATCGACTCGCACGACATGTCTGCGCGTGTTCGCAGGCGCTTACAGCAAGAACTGGTAACGAACTACCGTTTGCCCGATTTCAACTCTTCAGCCGCCTATTTCAGACTGCATCCACAGACATTGCGGCGGAGGCTCAAACGCGATGGCACGAGCTTCAAGCAGATCAAGCTGGAAGTCCGTCGCGACCTCGCAATCAACCTGATCAATAGCGGAGAGCACAGTGTGGAGGAAATCGCCGACAGGCTGGACTATTCGGAGCCCGCGGCCTTCATTCGGGCATTCAAGAATTGGCTCGGCATGACCCCGCTGGCCTATCGGAAACTCCATGAGTAGCGAAGATTGTGCCCCCCCATTGATGCGTCCGCATTGATTTCGTTGAAGTTTTTCATAAGCCGTTGCGTCGTTGACTCGCCTTGAGCATTATTCAATTTGAATAATCAGTGAGTGAAATGATCATGGCAACGACGTCACTTAGCCTGGGTGGGCATTGGGAAGACTTCATAAAGGGTGAGATCAAGAGCGGTAGATACTCGACCGCCAGCGAAGTCATTCG
>JAOUNK010000287.1 GCA_029881015.1 Gammaproteobacteria bacterium
GCAACGACACGAAACCAACGAGATCTACATTCCGCCCGGGCCTCGGCTCGGCGATGTCGTGCTCGAGGTCGAGAACCTCAAGAAGGGCTTCGGCGACAAGCTGCTCATCGACGGCCTGAGTTTTCAGTTGCCGCCAGGCGGCATCGTCGGCGTTATCGGCCCGAATGGCGCCGGCAAGACGACGATGACGCGCATGATCACAAGCCAGGAACAACCCGACGCAGGCACGATTCGCCTCGGCGACACCGTCCAGATTGCCGCCGTCGACCAGTCACGTGAAAGCCTCGACGACAACAAGACCGTTTGGGAAGAGATCTCCGATGGTCTCGACCAGATCAAGGTCGGTAACTACGAAACGTCGTCGCGCGCCTACGTTGGCCGGTTCAATTTCCGCGGGCAGGACCAGCAGAAAAAGATCGGGCTGCTGTCGGGCGGCGAGCGCAATCGCGTCCACCTGGCCAAGATGCTCAAGGCCGGTGGCAATTTACTGCTGCTTGACGAGCCCACCAACGATCTCGACGTCGAGACGCTGCGGGCGCTCGAGGAAGCCCTGCTGGAATTCCCGGGCTCGGCAATGGTCATCTCGCATGACCGCTGGTTCCTCGACCGTATCGCGACGCACATTCTCGCGTTCGAAGGCAATTCGGAGGTTGTCTGGTTTGCGGGCAACTACGCGGACTACGAAGAGGACCGGAAGCGCCGGCTTGGCGCGGATGCGGCAAACCCGCACCGAATCAAGTATAAGAGACTGGACGCCTAGGCTTTACGGGGTACGACGATGAATCTGCTGCTGACCGCGAGTTCGGTTTTTACGCTGATCGCGCTGTACTTCGTAGTTTCCATGATCCGTCATGCCCGGCGGCGGCGGCCCGTCAGGGCTACGCGCTCCCTGGCCGGCGGCACCGCTTCAGCCGTTGCCGGCGGCGCCAGTATCATGCTCGCGTTCAGCTACTACGGCTACGGACGCCTCGTCGACGAGCAAACCATCGGCAGGATCGGGTTTACCCAGTCCGCCCCGGAGCAATTCGTTGCCCGCCTGATGCTCGACGACCAGCAGGATCGCATGTTCGAGCTTCTCGGCAATGAATGGCAAATGGACGCGCGTGTCGTGACGTGGAAACCGCCGGCCACGATGCTGGGCCTCGACCCGATCTTTCAACTTGATCGCCTGAGCGGCCGCTACTCCAGCCTGGACGACGAGCGGTCCAAGGTCCGCTCCGTGCATTCCCTGTCCGAACCGATCGCGATGGATGTCTGGCGGTTTGCCCGCAAGTACCCGAAGCTGATGCCGGGTGTCGATGCACACTACGGCACGGCAACGTATCTGCCGATGGTGCATGGCGCCGTATTCGAAGTAACAATGACTCGCACCGGCCTGATAGCCCGCCCTGTCAACGAAGAGGCGGAAAAAGCTGTCGGGGATTGGGGACAGTAATCATTCATGGATTATGTCAAGCACCAGTGGCGGCCCGAAGTTGATAGTGCATACTGAAGTCACTGATTGATAAAAATAATCTGGCTAAATCGATAGACAATAATCGATAACCAGGTAGTTGAGCGAAATGGCAATCGTAATTGACCGGGATCAGGGGATAAAAAGCGAACTCGAGGACCGTATCGGCCTTGAGTGTCCCTACTGTGGCATACACGCCCACATGCAACCGCAATCCGTTCCCGACGCGGCGTCACTGCTGCGGGACAAACCCAGGCACGTCGGGCTGGTCTACAAATGCGACGCGTGCAACGCCCCGGTCTTCCTGCGCTTTGCGGTGCGCCAGTACGGCGACAACAAGGTCGAGCTCTACCGCAATTTCGTCGAGCTGGAACGACCCAAGGAACGCTTCGCATTTTCGTATTTGCCGAAACACACGGAAGTCCTGTTCCGGGAAGCACTCAGCTGTTATTCGAACAACAACTTCAACGCGTTTGCCTCGATGTGCCGGCGCGCGTCGGTCAGCGCGTTCGAGGCCATGGGCGAAGGCGGCAAGCTGCGTGCATTCGAAGAAGTCGTCGTTGCGCAGGATATTGCCGGCATCGATGACGAGTCGTTTGCACCAATCAAGAAGGTCCTGTTCAGCACCGGTCCGCACGAAGAGCTGCCGTTGCTGAATCGCGCCCAGGCCGGCATCCTGCTCGAAGTGTTGAAGGACATGTTCTACCAGTGCTTCGTGCGCCGCGGGAAACTTGCTCGCGCCATCAAGGTCCGCCGCTTCTTCATCACCGAAGCCAATAACGACAGCGTCGCGTCGGCCTGACGACACCCTTATCCGATCGCGCGCCTCGCGTTGCGGAATATCCGCATCCACGGCCCATCCTCACCCCAATCGTTGGGATGCCAGGAGTTCTGCCGTGTCAGCGCCACCCGTTCCGGATGCGGCATCATGATCGTGACACGGCCATCGTCATTACTCAGGCCACAGATTCCATCGACCGAACCGTTGGGATTCGCCGGGTACTTGTCCGCCACCTCGCCGAAATTGTCGACGTAGCGCATCGCCACGGTGTACGACGACGTATAGCGCGCCGTGTCATCCTCAAACACGGCCCTGCCTTCGCCGTGTGAGGTGGCGATCGGCAATCGCGATCCCGCCATTCCCTGCAGGAAAAGCGACGGGCTTTCAAGGATCTCGACCAGGCTGAGGCGCGCCTCGAACTGCTCGGACTTGTTGCGCAGGAATCGCGGCCAGTGCCCGGCTCCCGGGATGATCTCCTTGAGGTGCGACAACATCTGGCAGCCATTGCATACGCCCAGTGCGAACGTATCGTCACGCTCGAAAAACGCTGTGAACTGGTCGCGCGTGCGCGCATGGTAGAGAACTGACTTGGCCCAGCCGCCGCCGGCGCCAAGCACATCACCGAAAGAAAACCCGCCGCAGGCAACCAGGCCCTGGTAGCCATCCAGGGTATCGCGCCCATCCAGCAGGTCACTCATGTGGACATCCACGGCCGCAAAACCGGCCCGCATGAAGGCAGCCGCCATTTCGATCTGGCTGTTGACTCCCTGCTCTCGCAGAATCGCGACGCGGGGCCTGGTCGCGTTGCGCAGCGGACGTGTGATGTCTTCCTGGGGATCGAAGGTGAGTACGGCATTCAGGCCGGGGTCCGCATCATCCTGAATCCGGTCGAACTCTTCCCTGGCCGTCGCAGGATTGTCCCGCAAAGCCTGGATCCGGTATCCCATTTCGGACCATTCCCGCTGCATCACAGAACGCTCGAGACTGAGAACCGTCAGCTCCTCGCTCCGCACGACGAGCCGGCCGCTGTCGTTCACACGGCCGATCGCCTCGGCCTTGACGCCGTTTCGATCAAGCACCATCTGGACCTGCGGCAGCGTGCTTTTCGCGACCTGCACCACTGCGCCCAGCTCCTCGCTGAACAAAGTCCTGAGCAGCTCCACGCGAGAACCGTCGAGCGAGAGGGTGACACCGAGCCGGCTGGCAAAAATCATCTCGGCGACCGTCGCCAGCAAGCCGCCGTCGCTGCGGTCGTGATAGGCCAGCAGCATGCCGCGTGCATTGAGCTCCTGCACGGCCGCAAACAGGCCCTTTAGCTGACCCGGATCGTCGAGGTCCGGTGTCTTGCCCCCAGTACGCGCATAGGACTGCGCCAGGCAAGAGCCGCCAAGGCGATTCAGGCCATTGCCGAGATCGAACAGCAGCAAGTAGCTCGGCTCGTCGATCTTGCGCAGCTGCGGCGTCAGGTGCGCGGTGACATCGGTAACCGGCGCAAATGCCGTAATGATCAGCGACACCGGGGCAACGACATTATGCTCGCCGTTCTCGTCCTCCCAGCGTGTGCGCATGGACATCGAGTCCTTGCCGACCGGGATAGCCACACCAATTTCACGACACAGCTCATCGCCAACCGCCTTGACCGTATCGAACAGGTTGGCATCCTCACCCGGGTGCCCGGCGGCTGCCATCCAATTCGCGGACAACCGAACCCTGGAGAGGTCCTCAATCGGCGCGGCGGCAATATTCGTAATGGACTCCGCAACCGCCATACGGCCGGACGCCGGCGCATTGGTCGCGGCGAGCGGCGTGCGCTCACCCATTGCCATCGCCTCGCCGCTTACGCCGCCAAAGCTCGAGGCCGTAATCGCGACGTCGCTGACCGGAACCTGCCATGGCCCGACGAGCTGATCCCGGGCACTCAGCCCGCCCACGGTTCGATCGCCGATATGAATCAGGAAGGACTTGTCGGCAACGGCCGGGAAGCGCAGGACGCGCAACGCGGCTTCCTCGATCTCTATACCGTCGAGATTGAGCGGTTCCTCGGCAAGGTGCTGGTGCTCGACGTCGCGCTCCATGCTCGGTGGATTGCCGAGCAGCATCTGCATGGGCATATCGACAACGCGATTGCCAAAGTCACGATCGTTGACGACGAGATTGCCGTCATCGGTCAGTGTGCCGATAACGGAGACGGGACAGCGCTCGCGTTCGCACAGTGTCCTGAATTCGTCGATGCGATCGTCCCCGACGATGAGGACGTAACGCTCCTGCGCTTCGTTGCACCAGATGCCCATCGGCGACATGCCGGGCTCAG
>JAOUNK010000029.1 GCA_029881015.1 Gammaproteobacteria bacterium
GAAGGTGACGATGATCGTGGAGGTTAGCGGCAAGACCGTGCTCAGGATCGGGTAAGTTTCGTAGGAGACGAAGCGGTCGATGATGTTGCCGACGATCGTCAGGATGACGAAGAGCGTTGCCAGCAGCCCCGGCTGCCAGTCCCAGGTGCGCTCCTGTTTCTTGAAGCTTTCCTGCACGTCCGTGAACAGTGAGTGCGTAAAGAAGATATAGAAGAACGCCCTGACCGGCGGCCAGATGCTAGCGTTGTCGTCTTCCTTGATGAGCTGCCAGTTTTTGTAGAACCAGTAGACGAAGTACAGGGTTAGGGTCAGTATCGAAAGCAGGATGAACTTGTGCGGCGCGACGATGTAGTAGCGTGGTTGATCGCCGGTCGGCGCAGTAACGTCCGCCTCCGGCGGCGCGTAAATAGACTCGGACATCTGCTTCTCCTCAGGTTCTGTTCGTGACAGGTCCAAACGGATACTATTCACTTTTGCCGCGGAACAAAATGTCAGACTTCACAGACTACGCGGAAAAATTCGATATCCTGCTCGACGAGCTCGAGCGCTGGAATCGCAGGGTCAACCTGACGGCGGTTCGCAATCGAGACGAGATGTTCACGGCCCATATCGCCGACAGCCTCGTCGCGCGCCCGTTTCTCGAGGGCCGCACGGTCCTGGACGTCGGCACAGGCCCCGGCTTTCCCGGGCTGCCGCTCGCGATTGTCCAGCCGGATCGGGAGTTCACGCTGCTCGACAGCAATAACAAGAAAATAATGTTCGTGCAGCATGTGGCGGGAATCCTCGGTCTTGGCAACGTCACGGCCGTCAAAGGCCGGGGCGAGGACTATGCACCCGGCCATCGCTTTGATACCGTGATTGCCCGGGCGCTGGCTGCATTGCCACGCCTTGTGGAAATCGCCGGACATCACGTAAGAGAGGACGGGGTGTTTGTGGCGCTGAAGGGGCGCTACCCGACGACAGAATTAGAAGAACTACCGGCTCCGTGGAGCCATGAAGTCGAAGAATTGCATGTGCCGGGTCTTGCAAAGGGCTCGCGGCACGCAGTGCTGTTGCGACGGGCAGGATAGATGACGCGAATAATTGCTGTAGCAAACCAGAAAGGCGGGGTGGGCAAGACCACCACCTGCGTCAACCTGGCTGCGTCGCTTGCCGCCACTCAGCGACGTGTCTTGCTGGTCGATATGGACCCGCAGGGAAACGCGACCATGGGGTGTGGCGTCAACAAGATGGAACTCGAGAATTCGGCCTGCGACGTCTTGCTCGGTGATGCCACGGCGGCCGATACGATTGTATCGCCACCCGAGGGTGGCTTCGCAATTCTGCCCGGCAACGAAGACCTGACGCTTGCCGAAGTTCAGCTGCTGCAGGAAATCGGGCGTGAGATGAAACTCAAGAAGGCGCTGGCCCCGGTGGCGGGGCTGTACGACTTCGTGCTCATTGACTGCCCGCCGTCGATCAACATGCTGACCGTGAATGCGCTGACGGCCGCCGATGGCGTGCTGATCCCGATGCAGTGCGAGTACTACGCGCTGGAAGGGCTGTCGTCGTTGCTGAATACGATCGAGCAGGTGCGCGACTCGGTGAACCCGGAGCTGGAAGTCTTCGGCATCCTGCGGACCATGTTCGACCCGCGCGTCAATCTTTCGAACGAGGTGTCGTTGCAGCTCATCGAACACTTCGACCGCAAGGTTTTCCGTACGGTGGTGCCGCGCAACATCCGACTCGCCGAGGCGCCCAGTTTCGGGCGGCCCGTGCTGTTTCACGACCGGTCGTCGCGCGGCGCGATCGCGTACCTGGCGCTCGCCGGGGAAATCCTGCGCCGCGAAGACGCGCGCATGGCTGAAGCTGTATAACGATTATGACTCCCAAGAAACGACTGGGCCGCGGCCTCGACGCGCTCCTCAGCAAACCAGCCAACAGGACGGCAACGGCATCGAACGACGATCCGTTGACGAGCGAGGAGTCGCTGCGCCATATTCCGGTCGAGCTCCTGCAGCGCGGCCAGTACCAGCCGCGCGTCGACATGCGCCAGGACTCGCTCGAGGACCTGGCAAACTCGATCAGGGCGCAGGGCGTGGTGCAGCCGATCGTCGCGCGGCCGATCTCCGGCAAGGGCAAGGAACAGCGCTATGAAATCGTGGCCGGCGAGCGCCGCTGGCGTGCAGCGCAGCTGGCGGGCCTGGCAGAAATACCGGCGGTTGTTCGCGAGATCCCCGATGAGGCGGCCATTGCCATGGCGCTCATCGAGAACATCCAGCGAGAGAACCTCAACCCGCTGGAAGAGGCCCGCGCGCTCGACCGCCTGATTCGAGAATTCAACCTGACCCACGCCGAGGCGGCGCAGGCCGTGGGCCGCTCGCGCGCCTCGGTGAGCAACCTGCTGCGGCTGCAGGACCTGGCCGAAAAGGTGAAGCCGCTGCTCGAGGACCGGCAGATCGAGATGGGTCACGCACGAGCCCTGCTCGGCATCGCGAGCCCGACGCAACAGCTGGATGCGGCGCGACAGGTGATCAGGAAGAGCCTGTCCGTCCGGGAAACCGAGCGCCTCGTCAAGCGCATGCTCGAGGGCGACAAGCCGAAGCCCGCAAAGAGCGCGCCGAGCAAGAGCGCGGACATCCGGCGCCTCGAAACGGAGGTGTCGGAAAAACTGGGCGCGAAAGTCAGCCTGGATCACGGCGCGAAAGGCAGCGGCAAGCTGGTCATCAGCTACAACAGCCTCGACGAGCTCGACGGCATCCTCAAGCACATCAAATAGGGTGTCAGTCACCCTATTTCCGTTCTAAAGGTGTCAGTCACCCTATTTCCTTTTTCGCCCAGCGGATCGACGCCTGACGTGCCGGCCGCTCAGTGCTTCCACCCTGTCGATAAACGTATCGGTTCCTTCGGGGCGGCCAGTTGAGGTTTGAAGGCGCAGCCTGTTCAGGTCACTGAGTTCCTCAGGTTCTGACAGGTAGGCGGACCAGTTCGATATGACTTCTTGAGTGGGCCGATCGCGAATCAGCCGGTCGCTGGAAATACCGAGATTCCCTCTAGCACTGGACCAGGGCCAGTCCTGGGGCTTTTCAACCAATCCTGAGCGGCACGGGTTGAGCTCGACGTATCGTAGCGCCGACATCGTGTGACTTTCGTCCATCGGAACCGAAAAGAACCGCGCCTGCCAAAGGTGTCCGGTCCATTCGTACCTTTGGTTGGTGTGCTGCGCGTACAGTTTATGCAAAGGACCGAAGAAAGCTGCCAAGCTATTTTCGGCGTGAGGAACCACAATCGCATGAATGTGATTTGGCATCAGACAATAGGCCCAGATCTCGATCGACGACCGGGCGAGCAGGTCCGCAGCCAGGCGAAGATAGTTTTGGTAGTCCAGTTCATCGAAGAAGGTCTTTTGTCGACGAACCCCGCGTTGCGTAACGTGGTGTGGATAGCCGGGAACAACCAATCGGCGAAATCGGGCCATGGCTCAATCCTGAGCGAGAATTTCGAAAGCAAATATCGCAAGACGACGGCCAGATCGCAGCCGGAAAAACTAAGGCGAATGTCGAAATAGGGTGACTGACACCTTTAGAAAGGAAATAAGGTGACTGACACCGTATTTAGGCGGCGGAGTTGGGGGCTGCTTCCTTTGACGAGTAGACGCGGCGGATGATCGACGGGATTACGGCCTCCGAGATCAGGAACCCCTGCATCTTGTCGCACTGGATCGTCTTCAGGAACTCGAAGGTCTTCTCGTCTTCGACGCCCTCGGCGCAGACGGACATGCCCAGGTTGTGCGCCAGACCGGTCACGGCGGCGAGTACCGCCAGGGCCGTCCTGTTGTTCTGGGCCCGCTTCAATGCCGTGGCGTGAATCTTGATCTCATCGAACGGCAGGTGCTCGAACGTCCCCAGCGATGACGCCGCCACGCGGAAGTCGTCCAGGCAGATGCGGAATCCGTGGTTGCGCAGGGACTTGATCGTCGCGAGGTGCGGAGCCGAGGTGTCCGCCAGGTCCTGCTCGATGACCTCGAACGTGAAATTGGCGCACTCGAGACCCGCCTCCTTGACGATGTCGCGATACGTGCCAGCAAGGTCCGGGATACCGAGCTGGCTCGATGCCAGGTTGATACAGGAATTCAGCACCACGCCCTGGTTTCGCCACTTCACCTGCTGTTTTGCCGCCTCGTGCAGCACGAACTCGCTGAGTTTCGGCATCAGTCCGAAGGCCTCGGCTTCCGGCAGAAACTCGAGCGGACCGATCAGCCCGTGTTCCCTGTGGTGCCAGCGAATCAGCGCCTCCGCTTCGCGCGTCAGCCATTCGTGACCGGCGCTCCTCTCAACCTTGGGCTGGTACCGCAGCACAATCTGACCGTTCTCGAGAGCGCTCTCCAGCTCCTGGCGGGACACACGAAGCATGCGCCGACGGCAGCGGCGCGCAGACGCACTCAGCCTGTCGAAGTCGAAATTGCTGCCGATCCACTCGATATTGTCGTAGCTGGCCAGCTTATCCACGAGCTCCGCCTGCCGGCTGCTGCGCAGGGAGGCCCGGTCGGCGGCAACAATCACGCCAAAAGGTGCGCGGTCCTTGGCCGCCCTGAGCGTGCGCACGAACTCGGAGGTCACCTCGTTCTCGGTCAGCAACACGATTCGGCGGGACCGGCCCAGCATGAGCTCGCCGAAAGTTGCCGGGCTTGCGAAGAAGCTCAACGTAAAGCTCATCTCCCGAACGACGTCGTTCAGGGTCCGGTTGGCACGAATTGTTTCACTGGCAATCAACAACATAGCGTTAAGTTAAGAGGCAATTGATGGCCTATTTATACGCTGAGACGGTGGTCCCATATGTGTTCTGTGTCGCACTGGAAGAAATCTGTCGGAACCCCATCAAATTCCGGGAAAAAGCCTCTGTACCTGCCTTTTTCCAGACAGGGTTTTTTGTTGCCATGCCACATGGCGGCCTCTATAATGCGCACGCAATTCGCAGGCCCGCCTGGAAGAATCACACCACATGCGCCACCCGCCGCCGGCCAATACCGATGGAAGTGGCGTTTTTAGTGCCGGAGGCATAGAGAAATGGATCTCACTGTTCCCCGGGTCCTCATGTGGCAGTTTCTCGTCGGGGCGGCCCTGGCCGCAGTCCTCCTGGGCGTCTTCGGCAAGGTGGCGGGTTACTCTGCAATGCTGGGGAGCCTGACCGCCGTGCTGCCGAACGCGTTCCTGGCCTTGCGGTTGATGGCACCACGCCGGGATCCGAGGGCACAGTCGCTGATGCGGGCAGTCTGGATTGGCGAGGTAGGAAAACTGGCGCTGACCGTGATCTTGTTCGTTCTCGTGTTTGCGCTGGTCAGGCCGCTTTCACCAGCGGCACTTTTTGCAGGATTCATAGTTACGCAGATGGTGGTCTTGTCAGGCCTCCTGATGCGCGGCCCGACAGATACGGAAACGAGTAACACGAATGGCAGCTGAAGGCGGACACGGCCCACAAACGTCAGGCGATTATATTTCTCATCACCTGCAAAACCTGCAGGTGTGCAAGGACGAAACCGGTGAATGGGTCTGGAACGTCTGCGCCGGCAACCCGATGGCGATTAACGTCGACTCGATGTTCTGGTCCGTGCTCCTCGGCCTGGTTTTCTGTTTCATGTTCTGGCGCGTCGCCAAGCGGTCGTCGGCCGGCAGGCCCACCAAGTTCCAGGCGGCCGTCGAGATAATCGTCGAGTTCGTCGACTCGAGCGTCAAAGACACCTTTCACGGCAAGAGTAACCTGATCGCACCCCTCGGCCTGACGATTTTCGTCTGGGTCTTCCTGATGAACCTCATGGACCTGGTCCCGGTCGACTGGATTCCGATGGCCTCGGCCGCCATAGGCATCCCGTACATGAAGGTCGTGCCGTCAACGGACGTCAACATCACCTTTGGCATGTCGATCGCCGTCTTCTTCCTGATCATCTTCTACACGATCAAGAACAAGGGCGTTACCGGCTTTATCGGTGAGCTGACGCTGCACCCGATCGCGCCGCCGACCAGGGGTCTCGGCCTGATCGCCGCGCCATTCATCATCGCGTTTAACCTCATTCTCGAGAGCGTCGCATTGCTGGCCAAGCCCGTCTCGCTGTCGCTGCGACTCTTCGGCAACATGTTTGCCGGCGAACTGATTTTTATCCTGATCGCGTTGCTCGGGTTGTGGCAGCTGCCGCTGCATTTCGGTTGGGCCGTTTTCCACGTCCTGATCGTGACGCTGCAGGCCTTTATCTTCATGATGCTGACGATCGTCTACCTGAGCCTGGCGTCAGAATCACACTAAACAATTTTGCTTTAAATTCAATAAGTAGGACTTGATCCTCCGTAGGAGAAACTGATGGAAACTGTTATTGGCTTCACGGCTATCGCTGTTGCACTTCTGATCGGCCTCGGCGCCCTCGGCGTTGGTATCGGCATGGGCCTTCTGGGCGGCCGCTTCCTTGAAGGTGCCGCACGTCAGCCGGAGCTGGCCCCGATGCTGCAGACCAAGATGTTCATTGTCGTCGCACTGCTCGACGCCGTCGCGATGATCGGTGTCGGTATCGCACTGTTCTTTGCCTTCGCAAACCCGTTCATCGGTCAGCTGCAGGCTGCACAGGCCTCAGTAGGCGGTTAAATAATTCCCGTCGCTTCAGCGACCGGCTTTATCGGGACATTTAGGAGTCTCTAGTGGACATTAATATGACTCTCATCGGTCAGACGATCGCCATGATCGTGTTTGTCTGGTTCTGCATGAAGTTCATCTGGCCGCCGATTCTCAAGGCGCTCGAAGAGCGCCAGCAGCAGATCGAAGAAGGTCTCGCCGCGGCCGACAAGAGCCAGGAGAAACTGGTCGAGGCGCAGGCCCAGGCTGACGAGATCGTCAGCGAGGCACGCCAGCAGGCTACCGGCATTCTGGACCAGGCCCATGCACGCGCCAACGAGATCGTTGCCGAGGGCAAGAGCGCCGGCGTCAAGGAGCGTGAGCGTCAGCTTCTCGCCGCGAAGGCTGAGATCGAGCAGGAAGCCAACAAGGCGCGCGAAGAGCTGCGCGGCCAGGTTTCGGCGATCGCCATCGCTTCGGCTGAGAAGATCCTGATGCGCGAGATCGACGGCAGGGCGCACGACGATATCCTGGGCAAGCTTGCGCAGGAGCTCTAGCTAAATGGCGGATAACAACACGGTAGCAAGGCCCTACGCCCAGGCGCTGTTCGACGTCGCCCAGGAAAACAACGTCCTGGCCGAGGTTTCCGATTCGCTGGCGACAGCCAGGGCGCTGCTGGAAGACGGGCAGGTCGTCGCATACCTGGCGACGCCGGCACTCAGCGATGACGAGCGGCTGACGTTCCTGCAAGGCCTTTTCGGACAAGTCAGCGGCGCAGGCACCATGCTCGCCGGTGGCAGTCAGCACGGCACGAACTTCCTGAAGCTTCTGCTCGAGAACAAGCGAGTCGGGGTACTGCCGGAAATCGCCGAGCACTTCGCGGCGCTCAAGGCGGATGTGGAGAACAGCGTCGACGCGGTCGTGACGGCGGCCGCGCCGCTCAGTAAGGAACAGGAACAGGAAATCGCCAGCTCGCTCAAGAAGCGCCTGGGCCGGGAAATCCGCCTGTCGACCGTAATAGATGAAAACCTCATTGGTGGTGCTGTGATCCGCGCCGGCGATGTCGTAATTGATGGATCACTGCGTGCAAGGCTTGAAGGTCTTGCACACGCATTGGTCAAATAAGAGGAAAAGGAAATGGCACTCAAAGCTTCTGAAATCAGCACGCTGATTAAAGAACGCATCGAGAACTTCGAGGCTTCCGCGGAAGCGCGTGACGTCGGCACCGTAATCGCGGTAACCGACGGCATTGTGCGCATCCACGGCCTGGCCGACGCTCGCTACGGCGAGATGCTCGAGTTCCCGCAAAACACCTTCGGTATGGCGCTTAACCTCGAGCAGGACTCGGTCGGTGCGGTTGTCCTGGGTGACTACAAGCACATCTCGGAAGGTGACACGGTCAAGACGACGGGACGCATTCTCGAGGTACCGATTGGTGAAGCACTGCTGGGTCGTGTTGTCGACTCGTTGGGCAACCCGATCGACGGCAAGGGTCCGATCGAAACCGATCTCACCGCGCCGATCGAGAAGGTTGCACCAGGCGTCATCGAGCGCCAGTCAGTCAGCCAGCCCGTGCAGACGGGCCTGAAGTCGATCGACTCGATGGTGCCGATCGGCCGTGGCCAGCGCGAGCTGATCATCGGCGACCGCCAGACGGGCAAGACCGCCGTTGCCGTCGACACGATCATCAACCAGCGTGGTACAGGCATCAAGTGCATCTACGTTGCCATCGGCCAGAAGGCCTCTTCGATCGCGGGTGTTGTTCGCAAGCTCGAGGAAGAGGGCGCGCTGGAGCACACGATCATCGTTGCCGCCGCTGCTGCCGACAGCCCCGCGATGCAGTACATCGCCCCGTATGCCGGTGCCTCGATGGGCGAGTACTTCCTCGACAAGGGCGAAGACGCGCTGATCATTTTCGACGACCTCACGAAACAGGCATGGGCCTACCGCCAGGTATCGCTGCTGCTGCGTCGTCCGCCGGGCCGTGAGGCGTATCCGGGCGACGTCTTCTACCTGCACTCCCGTCTGCTCGAGCGCGCGTCGCGCGTCAATGCCGAGCATGTCGAGAAAGTGTCGGGTGGGAAGGTCAAGGGCAAGACCGGCTCGATGACCGCGCTGCCGATCATTGAAACGCAGGCCGGTGACGTATCGGCTTTCGTACCGACCAACGTAATCTCGATTACCGACGGCCAGATCTTCCTGGAGACCGACCTCTTCAACGCAGGTATCCGCCCGGCCATCAACGCCGGCCTGTCGGTATCGCGTGTAGGTGGCGCGGCACAGACCAAGATCATCAAGAAGCTCGGCGGCGGCGTGCGTCTCGCACTCGCCCAGTATCGCGAGCTCGCGGCCTTCGCGCAGTTCGCCTCCGATCTCGATGCGGCCACACGCCAGCAGCTCGAGCGTGGTGAGCGCGTTACCGAGCTCATGAAGCAGAAACAGTACTCGCCATTGTCGGTTGCCGAAATGGCGCTGTCGCTGTACGCGGCCAACGAAGGCTATATCGACCCGGTGCCTGTGCTCAAGGTTGTCGACTATGAAGAGGCCCTGCATGACTTCGCACGCGCGAACAACCAGGCAGACCTCGACGCGATAAACGAGTCTGGCGACTACAACGACGACATCGCTGCAACGCTCAAAGGCATCTGCGACGCATTTGCCGAGAAAGGCGCTTACTAGGAGTTGGACTCGTAATTGTAGTCCTGCACGAATCAGCCATGCCCAAATCGAACAGAGTAGAGAGCTAATATGGCCGGCGAAAAGGAAATCCGCTCGAAGATTGCTTCTGTAAAGAACATGCAGAAGATCACGAGCGCGATGGAAAAGGTCGCGGCGAGCAAGATTCGCAAGGCCCAAAGGCAGATGGAAGCGTCGCGCCCTTACGCGGAGCGTATTCGTCGCGTGGTCGGTCACCTTGCGTACGCCAACTCCGAGAGCAAGCATCCGTTCTTGAACGAGCGCGAAGTCAGGCGCGTCGGTTACATCGTTATCTCGACCGACCGCGGTCTTTGCGGTGGCCTCAATGCCAACCTGTTCAAGACGATGATCGGCGAGATCGCGGATTGGCGGGAAAAGAACGTTGCGGTCGATCTTGTGCTGGTCGGTGCCAAAGCGGTGGCGTTCTTCCGTCGCATGGGCGGCAGCGTTCTGGGTACGGCGACGCACCTCGGTGACAAGCCGAGCGTCAACGACCTGATCGGTTCGATCAAGATCATGTTGGACGCCTATGAGGACGGAAAGATCGACCAGCTCTATGTCGTGCACAACGAGTTTGTGAATTCGATGACACAGACGCCCCGCGTCCTGCAGTTGCTGCCCGCCAAGGGCCTTGCCAGCGACGAGGCCAGCCTCCAGGAGCATTGGGACTACATCTACGAGCCCGAGGCCAGCGAGCTGCTCGATCACGTATTGATGCGCTACATCGAGTCACAGGTTTACCGCGCTGCGGTTGAAAACTTCGCCTGCGAGATGGCGGCGAAAATGGTTGCGATGAAGTCCGCTACGGACAACGCCGGCGAAATCATCGATGGACTGCAGCTGCAGTACAACAAGGCTCGCCAGGCAGCAATCACCCAAGAAATTTCAGAAATTGTCGGCGGCGCGGCCGCTGTATCAGGTTAGAGGACCTACTAATGAGCACTGGAACTACTGTGCAGGTTATCGGCGCTGTTGTGGACGTGAAGTTCCCGGCGGGCCACATTCCGAAGGTATACGATGCACTCGTCATTGACGAGGCTGAGATTACACTCGAAGTTCAGCAGCAACTGGGCGACGGCGTTGTTCGCACTATCGCGATGGGTTCTTCGGAAGGCCTGAAACGTGGAATGGACGTCAGCAACACCGGTAGCGCCATTACGGTGCCGGTCGGTGAGAAGACGCTGGGCCGTATCATGGACGTACTTGGCCGCCCGATCGATAACAAGGGTGACATCGGTGCGGAGCAGCACCTGCCGATTCACCGCGCAGCGCCTTCTTACGAAGACCAGGCCGCGACGACCGAGCTGCTCGAGACGGGCATCAAGGTTATCGACCTGATCATGCCGATCGCCAAAGGCGGTAAAGTCGGACTGTTCGGCGGTGCCGGCGTCGGCAAGACGGTGACGCTCATGGAGCTCATCCGCAATATTGCGCATGAGCACTCGGGCTACTCAGTGTTCGCCGGTGTCGGCGAGCGAACTCGTGAAGGTAACGACTTTTACCACGAGATGACCGAGTCGAAGGTTATCGACAAGGTGTCGCTGGTCTACGGCCAGATGAACGAGCCTCCCGGCAACCGCCTGCGCGTTGCACTGACGGGCCTGACGATGGCCGAAGCCTTCCGCGACGAAGGCCGCGACGTCCTCATGTTCATCGACAACATCTACCGTTACACGCTCGCCGGAACGGAAGTGTCCGCGCTGCTCGGCCGCATGCCGTCGGCCGTGGGTTACCAGCCGACGCTGGCCGAGGAGATGGGTGTCCTCCAGGAGCGCATTGCTTCGACGAAGACCGGATCCATCACCTCCTTCCAGGCCGTTTACGTACCTGCCGACGACCTGACCGACCCGTCACCGGCAACGACCTTTGCGCACCTTGACGCAACGCTCGTACTGTCGCGTAACATCGCCGAGCTGGGTATCTACCCGGCCGTAGACCCGCTCGATTCGAGCTCGCGAATTCTCGATCCGCTCGTCATCGGCCAGGAGCACTATGACTGTGCGCGTGGCGTGCAGGCGGTATTGCAGCGCTACAAGGAGTTGCAGGACATCATCGCAATTCTGGGTATGGACGAGTTGTCGGAAGAAGACAAGCAGATCGTCAACCGCGCACGCAAGATCCAGAAATTCCTGTCGCAGCCCTTCTTCGTCGCCGAAGTCTTCACGAACTCGCCGGGTAAATACGTGACCCTGGCCGAGACGATTCGTGGCTTCAACGGCATCGTCGCCGGCGACTACGATCACATTCCGGAGCAGGCGTTTTACATGGTCGGCACCATCGACGAAGCTGTCGAGAACGCGCCGAAGTACCAGTAATCAGCTGAGAAGAACTAATGGCTACTATTCAGGTCGACATCGTATCCGCGGAAGGCGAAATCCACTCCGGCGAAGCCGTGATGGTGTTCGCGCCCGCGTCCATGGGTGAGGTTGGCATCGCGCCACGTCACGCACCGATGCTGACGACCCTGAAGCCCGGTGAAGTGCGGGTCCAGGACGCCGACGGCAAGGAAGAGACTTTCTATATCACGGGCGGCATGCTCGAGGTGCAACCGAAGCTTGTTACTGTGCTGGCCGACACGGCCCTGCGCGGTGACCAGCTCGACGAAGCGGCGGCACTGGCCGCCCAGCAGAGCGCCGAGAAAGCCCTCGAGGGCGCCGCCGACGAAACGGACGTCGCCCGCGCCCAGGCCGAACTCGCCGAAGCGCGTGCGCGTTACCGCGCCGCCCAGAAGCTGAAAGGCAAGCGCTAGTACCAACCCCGGACGGCCTGGCATCAGCCAACACTCAGGTGTCCATCAGTTTCCTGGCTGCCAAACACGCGATGATCGTCATGGGGAGAACCGGCCCGGGAGGACCGCCATGACACAAAACACTTTTGCAGCCAGCATCCTTTTTGCCCTGCTCGCGATGGGGCTTTCTTGCGAAACGGCGCGCGGCCATGAGCCCGGCCCGCCAGCGCGCGGCGTGCGTTGGGACATCTCGCTCGACGTACCCACCTGGCCCGGGTTGAGGGACTTGCAGCCGGAAGGCGCCGGCGCCTTCGACCCTGTCGGCATTGGTCTCGGCGGATCGATTCACTGGCCCGTCACGCGGTCCGCCGGCAGCGAGCTCCTGATCGGCTTCGACGGCAGCATCGCCGTGACCGGCAGTAGCATCAGGGGAGATTTCGAAACCCTGCAGGCCCGGCAGCTATACCTCGGCGCGTCGGCAAAGTGGCTGCTCGGCGAGCGGCACAAGGTTTCGCTGGATGCAGGAATCGGTTACCACATGGTCGACATGGCACAGGTCGATGTCCAATGGTATGGCACGTACGAGTTCGAGCACTGGAGCTCGGGAAGGCCCGGTGGCTACATCGGCGCAACCTGGGACATCGGTGCGAGCCGACCGGACAATAACAGCGGACTGTTCGTGGCCATCAAAGTCCACTTCGCCGATTTCGGGCGCGTGTACGACGAAGAATTCTCACCCTCGTGGAGTGTTCTGGGAGCCGATGCGGGGACGCTCGACGGTCCGCTTTATTTGCTTCGTATCGGCTACAGCGCGCGGTAGTTCCAGGAGCCGATGATACGGGTCTGCGGCCGGTGGTCTCGCAGATGCACGCGCTGCCAGTCTCTGAACGCCGGAATGCGGACTTCTGCGGGTACCTGCCAATGATTGCGGCCGAAGTAGCGCACGGTGTATTCGTCCAGGAAGCCGGCGTCACGAACCCTTAACAGTTCGTCGAGGTAGGCATCGCTGGCGGCAGCGTGTTCGGCGCGCTGCTCCTCCCAGGTATCGAGCAGGTGCTGTCTCGCCGTTAACTCGCAGCCGTAGTTGCTGTTGCGCGCCGGATTGTCGCCGCCCATCTCGAGCTGGCAGGCGCTCCTGACGAGACTGTAGGTAACCCAGCTCTGCAGCACGGGGTCGTCATCGCTGTAGGCCCGCGGGGCGAGGTAAAACGTATCGCCGTCGGTCACGCCATCACGCGTGTAGATTGCCGTGTTACAGCCGCACAGGCTTACGAGCACCAAAATCGACAGAAATCGCATGGTTGCAGCATACGTCACGAGAATTAACGAGACCTGAAGCAAGTTCGCAGATACCGACTTCATGTATCATGCGCAGGCTAAGAATCAAGGAGTTATGCGGCTTGGGCCTATCCACCATCATCCTCGCAGCCGGCCAGGGCACGCGCATGCGCTCGGACCTGCCAAAAGTGCTGCAGCCGCTGGCCGGACGCCCGTTGCTGGGCCACGTCCTCGACTGCGCCGCGGCCCTGTCGGCGGACGACGTCTGCGTGGTTTACGGGCATGGCGGTGATGCGGTCAAGAACGCATTCCCCGACGAATCGCTGCGCTGGGTGCTGCAGGCCGAGCAACTCGGCACCGGTCATGCGCTGCAACAGGCGATACCGGACACGCCGGACAGCAACCGGGTACTGGTGCTTTTCGGAGACGTGCCGCTGCTGACCCCCGCGACCTGCCAACGCCTTCTCGACGAGACCCCGGCTGGGGACATCGCGGTTCTCACCGTGGATATGGAGGATCCGACGGGCTACGGCCGCATCATTCGCGAGGGCAGCAAGGTCAGCTGCATCGTCGAGGAAAAAGATGCCGGGCCGGAAGAAAAGGCCGTGCAAGAGATCAACACGGGTGTCCTCGTGGGTCCGGCTGACAAATTCAGGCACTGGCTGGCGGATCTTGGCAACGACAACGCACAGGGCGAGTATTATCTGACCGACGTGATCGCCATGGCCGTCAATGACGGTGTGGCCGTTCATGGGGTGAAGGCTGACAACTGGACAGAGGTGATGGGCATTAACGACAAGAAACAACTGGCGGAGGCCGAAAGAGCACTCCAGGCACGGCTGGTCGATGAGCTCATGGCGCAGGGCGTTGGCTTTGCCGACCCGGCCCGCGTCGACATCCGCGGCTCATTGCGGTGTGGCAAGGATGTCTTCATCGATATCAACGCGGTCTTCGAAGGCGATGTCGAACTCGGCGACGGTGTGAAGATCGAATCGAACAATCTCGTTCGCGACAGCAAGCTCGGCGCGGGAGCTCTCGTTCACTCGAACTGCCACATCGAAGGCGCGACCACGGGCACTAACTGCGAAATCGGGCCGTTTGCTCGACTGCGGCCAGGCGCCGAGTTGGCGAACGACGTAAAGATCGGTAACTTCGTCGAGGTCAAGAAGAGCACCATCGCCGATGGCAGCAAGGTGAATCACCTGACCTACATCGGTGACGCGGAGATCGGCAAGAACGTGAACGTTGGTGCGGGAACGATTACCTGCAACTACGACGGCGTCAACAAGCACAAGACGGTTATTGGTGACCGCGCATCCATCGGCTCTAACGTCAACCTCGTTGCCCCGGTAAGCGTCGGCAGCGGCGCGACGATCGGCGCGGGTTCGACCATATCGAAGCACGCGCCGGCAGACGAACTGACAGTCGCGCGCAGCAAACAGATAACGATTCCAGGATGGAAGAGACCGACCAAGAAGGAAACAAGATAGATGTGTGGAATTGTCGGTGCGGTCGCCGAGAAAGACATTGTCCCGATACTTATCGAAGGCCTGCGACGCCTGGAATACCGTGGCTATGATTCAGCGGGTGTGGCGGTGCTTCGCGATGACGGCTCGATCGGTCTCAGCCGCACGGTAGGCAAGGTCGCCGAGCTCGATGCGAAGCTCAAGAAGACCCCGCTGCTCGGAAACACAGGGGTTGCGCACACGCGGTGGGCGACGCATGGAGGCGTGACGGAGGCCAATGCGCATCCGCATCTGTCTGGCGGTCGTGTTGCCGTCATTCACAACGGCATCATCGAGAACTTCCAGCCGATCAAGGACGAAATGCTGGCAAAGGGCTATGTCTTTGAGTCCGAGACCGATACCGAGGTTGCCGCGCACCTGGTGCACGACTACCTGAAGCAGGGGCTCGACCTGGTGGAAGCGGTCGGCAAGGCGGTGGAGCGCTTCGAAGGCGCTTACGCGCTGCTGGTCATCGATGCCGAAGACCCCGACCGGATCGTCGTGAGCCGCGTCGCGAGTCCGCTGGTCATTGGTCTGGGTGACGGCGAGAACTTCGTCGCGAGCGGCGTACCCGCCTTGCTGCCGGTTACGCAACGATTCATCTACCTGGAGCAGGGCGATCTCGCCGAGATTCGCCGAGACGGTGTGCGCATCGTCGACTCGGCGGGTAAGGAGGTCACGCGCGAGGTTCATGAAACCGAGTGGGACAGCGCGTCGGCTGAAAAGGCGCCGTACGAGCATTTCATGCTGAAAGAGATCTTCGACCAGCCAAGCGCGCTGGCGGATACGCTCTACGGACGTGTTGCAAACCAACGCGTCATTCCCGAGTCGCTTGGGGAAAAGGCAAACGAGTTACTCGGGCGCGTCGAGAATATTCATATCGTCGCCTGCGGCACGAGCTATAACGCGGGCTGTGTCGGCAAGTACTGGATCGAGGCGATAGCAGGCGTGCCGACGCACGTGGAGATCGCGAGCGAGTATCGCTATCGGAAGGTCTTCGTACCGAAAAACTCGCTGTTCGTTACCTTGTCGCAGTCGGGCGAGACAGCGGATACGCTGGAAGCGCTGCGCATGGCAAAAAGGCTTGGCTACATTGGCACGCTAACGATCTGCAACAGCGCGCACAGCTCGATGGTGCGCGAGTCGGACCTCGTCATGATGACGCAAGCCGGGCCGGAGATCGGTGTCGCGAGTACCAAGGCATTTACGACACAGTTGCTTTCCATTCTGCTGGTCACCCTGATGATGGCGAAGCACCGTGGCATGTCTGTCGACAAAGAGAAGGATTTCGTCGCCAACCTTACACACGCGGCCGCTGCATCGGATTCGACGCTCAAGATGAGCGACGAACTCAAGGAGCTGGCAAAAGACTTTGCGGACAAGCAACACACGTTGTTCCTCGGGCGCGGGCCGATGTGGCCGATCGCCATGGAAGGTGCGCTGAAGCTGAAGGAGATTTCCTACATTCACGCCGAGGCTTATGCGGCGGGCGAGCTCAAGCACGGACCGCTGGCGCTGATCGATGAGGAAATGCCGGTTGTCGTCGTCGCGCCGAACAATGAATTGCTGGATAAGCTGAAATCCAACATGCAGGTTGTACGAGCACGGGGCGGCCAGCTGTATGTATTCGCCGATGCGGATACGGGTATTGAAAGCGAAGAAGGCATGAAAGTCATCAAGATGCCGCATGCCGACAGGCTGATCGCGCCGATTGTCTATACGGTGCCATTGCAGCTACTGGCCTATCACGTTGCGGTGCTAAGGGGCACGGATGTGGACCAGCCGCGCAACCTGGCAAAGAGCGTCACGGTCGAGTAAGCGCCGCAGCGTCTACATGGTTGTTGGTCCCGGGTAATAAACAATTGAAGGATGAATAAAGAGTTGAAACTTCCCGACATGCCTGGGAATAAAGGCTTCAAGAAACCATGGTTGTGAAATGCCCAGGGGCTTATTGGGTTCAGGAATAGCCGCACGTCCTGAGTGGCAGCTTTTTCCAAGAGCGGCCGCCTGAACGTCTTGTTTGGGGAAATTGAAAACTTCCGAAATCGGCCATGAGCAGCCATTGG